>NZ_CAWNWY010000055.1:0-20392 GCF_963878365.1 Photorhabdus sp. HUG-39
ATCAGCACCTTTGAATTTCAAGAACATAAAATGGTGACAGGAATGCAATCTTACCACCATGAGCTTTTGAATTTATTAGGCGCACAATATAAAGCGGTTTATTCCTGAATTAGGTGCGGAATGAAGGTTGAAGACTTTGTTCCTCACAATCATCTGGCACGTAAAAAGTCGATGCGGATATTGATCTTGAATATATCCGCGAGGGCTACCGGAGCGTTTGTGGTTAAACGGAAAATCCGTAGTGGGTACCGTCGGGTAACTCGATATCGAGACGCAGCTTGCTACCCGTTGCCTCAACGTAACGTTTGAGGGAAGACAGTTTCAAGTCGCGGCCAAACTTCTCCATGTCAGAAACCGTGGGTTGCTTGATACCAAGAGCCAGAGCTATTTCTCCTTGAGTCTTTTGTACCCGTTCACGGAGTTCTGCCAGATGGATGTTTAGCAACATCTCTGTTGCCGCAGCTTGTGCATTGGCAACAACTTCGGGCTTTTCATTTGCTAATATTTGATCAAGAGTTCTTGCCATAGTGTTTACTCCTTTTTTAGCTTTTCCAGATGTGCCGTGAACTCACGGTCAGCAATCGGAATCATCGTTTCAATAGCCCACATAACTACTCTTTACTCAATATAGGTCAAATGCTATATAGATAAAAAAAGTTGCGGAAAGAATGGGGGTTACGCCGCCAACGGTGACGAAAATGGAAAATAATGTAACAAAAGCTAGTATAGAAACATTAGTGCGCTATGCGCAAGCCTGTGGTATCCAGAACCCACAAATTACGTTGTAATTCTCTGTTCTATGGGGTTAGGGCATTACTAACCCTTCCTTCCATACTTTGACCCTATTAATGAAATTCTTGTAAAAGCAGGAGGTAAAATAATCGTGTGAATTAATTCCCCGCCCATCTTGGAAAACTGAGTATGACCACACTTGATGAATTGCTTGAAAAACGCAGCCCTGAAAGCCGCTATAGGATTGCTAAAAAAGTTGATGAAATGAAGCGGGAGATAGGGCTTTATCAGTTCCGCAAGGCCCGTGATGTTTTACAAACTGAGCTGGCAGCTGTGCTTGGGATCAAACAACCAACTGTTGCTAAAATGGAACAGTCTGATAATGACCCTTAAATATTATGGCGTTGTTTCAGTAAAAGCGGCAGAACTCGTCGTTCTGCCCGCTGAGGTTCGTGTCAGACTTGTCAAGCATGAGCGCGACAGCCAATGAAGTGGGAATCTTCGTGTTCAATCGGGTGGGGAATAGTCTTTGGTATTGGCAAAATTACCTTAGCTATGTAAGGGATATTATTCGATATGCAGAAATAGCTCATCGTATTTAATTCAAGGGGCTGGTCAATATAATTATTTCATTTAAAGTCCCATCACATAGAATTTATGAAAGATTATTCTCTTTAAGGTGCCTATTTTTATCCGTATTCTTGCATGATTGATGAAGACTTAAATTTAATTTTTCAGGATAAATAATCGTAGTTTTTCTCTTGTTGGATCTTTAAATTATGATACAGGTCATAAAATACAATATTTCATGATTCATATATTCGTAAATGAATATAAACTAAAAATGAGCAGCCATTGTCGCCAATATAAAATAATGGGGCAAAATAATGGAGAATGGAGTAAACCTGAATTATGAAGATATAACGGAAGAGAATTATATCCTAATAAATAATTTTTATAAGCGTGATATAGGGAGCTTGGATTATTTCGTTTGGAAAAATATGAAAGAAAAGAAGTATCATCTTTCCAGTGAGATAAAAGCATTTTTTTATAAAAGAAACGATATATGCTTGTCAATTCTTATAACAAGAAAGTGTGAATTCACTCTTAAACACAGACGAGTATCCATTAATATGCTTAGCGATTTTGGGATAGATGAAAGTGTAAAATCACCAACTTTGATAATAGAAAGTGCTAAACAAACACATAGTAATGATGTAGATGCGACGGTTTGTTACTCAGATGAAAGAAAGATCAAATGTTATTCAAAAATTTTCGAAAAATACATCTGTAGCAGAGTGAACGTTTTTGATTTTACAGAAGTAGTAGTAGAAGAATGTACTAAAGTCAATGTAGACCTGAGAGATTTTAATGAAATAGATAATATTAATAAAATCAATTTTTTCGGCAGGGAAGTAAATAACAATTGGATTGCTTACTCAAAGCAGTGTCCTCATTACAGTGATATTAAGTTGTTAACTGTTGGGAAAGAACTCGCGATATTAGGTTTTGATGATACCACGGTAGAGGTGATAGGTTTATCAAATACAGCTCCCGGTACAATTATATCTGTGATTGATTCTTGTCTTGCTATTAGGACAAAATGCAGAATAATCTTACCAAATCCTATTTATTCTGAGCTACAAAGTAGATTGAGTAAACATAGTATTATAAATAAATTGAGCATGATGATTGCCTGGCATACCGAAGAAAACTTCAATTTGCGTCATGAGGATATATTTATCAGTAGAATCGACAAACGATAAGAGGAGTTTAAAATGGGCTGTATTTTTTGTCACCCAGAATCTTCCTTTGAAAAAGATAAAATACTTTTACAAGGAGAATATTTCTATGCGTTCGTACCTAAAGGCCAGATAATTGAGGGCTATATAATAATTGCCACCAATAAATGTGAGACTGATTTAGGGGGATACCGTTGCTTTGCAGAAATATACGATGAAGAGGTAATAAAAGAACTGAAACAGTTTAAGGATATAATAAATGATTTTTATCTCGAATATTACAATATAAGCAATCCTCTTTGCTATGAAAATGGACGAGCCGGTGGTTGTATCATCATGGACCCGAATCAAAAGTATTGTTACCATGCACATTTATGTTGTTTCCCTACCGAGATTGATCTTCATAATAAATTAAAGGATCAATTTAAAATACATACAATAGACTCATTGGATGAACTTAAGATGTTCGGTGAGGCTGGTCCCTATATTTACGTTGAAGATAGTGGTAATAAGTATATTTTTACGATAGGTGAATCAGATTTTATTGAGAGAGGAATGATAAGGACCGTATTGGCAAATAATTTAAATGTGCCTGAAAGATCCGATTGGAGAGATAATGAAGGAATAAATGAGATGGATGCGACTGCTAAAAAATTCAAATTATATCTTAGTAACCATATGGAGATTGGATAATGTTATATGCAGATGTAGCTTCTACTTCATGGCCAAAATCACAAGAAGTGAAGGACATGATAAATATGTATTTGGACACTCTTGGGGTAACTCCAGGGCGCTCTTTATCGCAACAATCTAAAAAGGTTACGGACCTCGTTGAAGAGTGCCGACACGAATTCATCGAACAAACAAAATTAAATGGTCATGGGACAGTAATTTTTAACTCAGGAGCCACATATTCACTCAACGAATGTATAAAAGGTACGCTTAAACCGGGTGATAATGTCATTACTACCCATTTAGAACATAACTCAGTACTTAGGCCGATAAACCATTTAAAAGATATTGGGGTAAGTAGTCAATTTATCGATGTGACAGAGGGTGAAATTGATATGTCGCATTTGGAGTTTTTATTAAAGAATAAGAAAACTAAGTTATTAGCGGTTCATAGTTGCTCTAATACTATTGGTACATTTTGTAATATAGATGAGATAGGAAAATTGGCACATTTATACGGTGCGATGGTTTTAGTTGATGGTTCTCAATCTTTTGGTTCACAAGCAATTGATTTATCGAAAGGTAATATTGATTACCTTGTTTTTAGCGGACACAAAAGTTTAGGAGGAGTATCAGGTATTGGGGGGTACTTTATTCTTGATAATGGATTTTCTCATAATGAATTAATCCAGGGTGGGACAGGTGTATTATCAAGATTAACTACACAACCAACTGGAATACCATACAAATATGAATCAGGAACTCAAAACACTATTGGCATACTTTCATTGCTAGCGTCTATAAGGCGTTTAAAAAAAATTGGAATAGAGAACATTCAAAATAAATTACAAACTTTGCGTACAACTCTTATTGATGAGTTATCACAATTAAATAAGGTTAAATTAATTTGCAAACATAAAGTCGGGTTACCAATAATTCTTTTTACAGTAGAAGGTTATCATCCCGGAGAAGTCTCTTATATACTAGAAAACAAATACAATATTATTACCCGTCCCGGATTACAATGCGCACCGTTAGCTCATAAAAAATTTGGAACTTATCCTGATGGCGCTGTTCGAGTTAGCCTTGATACGTCGCATACAAAGGAAGATATTTTGAGAATAAAATCTGCCTTAGTTAAAATCACTGAGGAAAATCATAAAGAAGATACTGATAATTAATGAGAATAGTTCAGGAAATTTTGGTGATTTAGCAATAAGCAAGCTGCGAGTAAAATATTTATAGTTCATTATTTTAATATTAAAAAACAACAAGTTACCGATAAGAAATAGCTTGGAAATCACTAGGGGAATTAATTTTATATTTATTTCAAAAGAATGAAAATATGTCATTAATCACCATTGGTAAATAATACAATGATATAACTTAATAAATATATGATTTTATAAGGAAGTGATATGCATTTAATTAACAACAATAGCATATGAGAATATATACCCTATGGATTTCAAGATGGATCGCGACGGCAAGGGAACGAATCCCCGGGAGCATAGATAACGATGTGACCGGGGTGAGTGAGTGCAGCCAACAAAGAGGCAACTTGAAAGATGATGGGTATAGATGAATATGCTTAACAAGAATGAACGTTATCTAATCGATTTAATGAGTGGTAAATTGAATTATATACATATTGATAGAAACGGAGATTTTAACAATACAAACATAGACTGGAAAGATACTTTAATTTTATCTGGTTCTTTTAATCCACTTCATAAAGGCCATGAAGAATTAAAAGAAATTGCTACAGCGATGACTAAAAGAAAACCCTATTATGAACTGTCAATCAAGAATGCGGTAAAACTTACCATTTCAACCGATGAAATTTTCGAGAGGATAAGACAATTTAAGGGGAAAGGTGATATAGTTTTAAGTGACGCTAAAATTTTTACTGAAAAATCGCATATTTACCAAGGGGCAATTTTTGTCATTGGCGCTGATTTATGCCAAGAAATTAATAATCCTATTTATTATGGAGGTGAGGAGGGATTAAAAAAATCTCTTATGACAATTAAGAATAATAATTGTAGATTTCTGGTGGCTGGACGTTTTTTTAATAATAAATATCATACAATTGATGATTTGATGAATATTAGCAAGGAACATCGATTTCTATTTGAATCTATTCCAGAAAAGCTATTTCGCTTAGATATATCATCAACAGAAATAAGGTTAATGAACAAAGAATAGGAGATAGGACATGAGTAAAGAAAATAATAAAAAACTGCTGGATGGCAAAATTAATTTAAATTCAACATATTTAACCAAAGAGATTCAGAGAAGATTAAAGCAAGCTTCATTTATATTTAATCCTAGTCATGGAACTTTACATTGCCAGTTAAATAGTTCACAAATTAAATTATTTTCTGAAATATGTATGTTCTTGGAACAGGATGATAACTTAGATATTCTTGCCTCTTGTATACACGACTTATGGTGTGCAAAATATTTAGTTGATAATAAAACTGCTATGCAAGACTCAATAACAAAACTTGAAATTGAGTACAACTTACAAGTTAATTTTTTAAAACCTTATCAAGCATTCACTGAAAAAGAAAAGAAGTTTGAGAAAAGGTTAATAAAGAGTGATCTGAGTATTATATTGGAAGTAATAAAAGAGACTTATTTATATGATGATAATATTGTGTCTGACAATTTTAATTATGAGAGCTTACTTTCTACCAACGATACTATTTTTTCTGATTTAATGACAATATTAGGCCACAGTGACAGCGTAATAGAAGTTGCAGCAAAAAGAATCCATGCTAGCTGGTTTGATATAATGAAAGAATTTTATGCCCATGATGAAAGAGTTCAATTCCAAGAAAAGCCAAACATTGACAACTCAGATTTTATAAAAAACAGGGATGGGATACGCATTGATCTCGCCGCTATTTATATAGTACTTATGGAAATAAAATATAATAACTTTTGCATGGAGATTTAAAATGATACATCTATTTCTATCACCTCATTTAGATGATGTAGCTTTAAGCGCTGGCGGTTTAATACATAAATTAGTTTCAGAAAATCAAAAGGTGGTTGTTTTAACATTTTTTACTGAATATGACGAAAATATTACATCTCATTATTCACATTCTGCACATAATGATAATATGTATTCATTTATAAAACTTTATTCAAAGCGAGTTAATGAGGATATTGCTTTTTGCAATAAATTATCAGCGATTCCAATACATGGTAAAATTTTAGATTGCATTTACAGAGCCGATCAATATGGTGAACCTATATATAAAAATTCCGCCATGATTTATAGTGGTCAGATACATAAATCGGATGATGCATCCGATATGGCTCAAGATCTCATCGACAAAACATTATTAAATTATCAACCTGATTATATATATGCCCCTTTGGGAATAGGTCGACATGTAGACCACATCATAATAAATAATCTTGTAAATAATATAAAAGGTTCACGTAAGTTAAAAATATTACTTTATGAAGATTTCCCTTATGTTTTAGGTGAATATCCTATTGTTAACCCTGATAGTTTGGAAAATGCTTTATTAAGAAATAACAAATTTGATAAATGTGCCATATTGGTGGATATTGATTTAAAAGAAAAAGCGCAAAACATCCTATTTTATGAGTCTCAATTAGAACCTTTGTTTGATAATAAAGAAAATATTTTGATTTCATTAGAGAAATATCATGGAACTATTAATGAAATAAAAGTTCAAGAGCGTTTTTGGTTAATTCAATAAAGGATTTGTAATGAAAAAGATATTCATAATATACCATGATCTTTTTTTGAATGGATATGGTGGGGTAGAAACGGTATGTTTTAATTTAATAAGTCTGATTGGCCGTGCCAACATTGAAATTGATTTCATTTTCATATCTCTAAATGAGAAAAATAGAGTTGAAAATCGTGCTTGGCTATCTAATACCCAACATATCTCCTTAGCATCAAGCAATGATAAGTCTCGCCAGGATATAGCATGTGAACTGTCCTTGATATTAGAAACATTTCACCCCGAGATTCTAATAAGTTTAGACACAACATCTTGTAATATTGCTCGACTTTCTTGTGAAAAGATTAATTTCCCGGTAAAAACTTATTCTTGGCTGCATACATCCATTAGAAATCCTACCCCACAGAAAATTAAAGATTTATTCTGTGCCGACGAGCACCTTGTCATCAGTTCTGGCTTAAGAGATCAAATGTTATCCTTTGGAATAAAAACAGAGAAGCTTCATCTTATTTTCAATCCTATCAAGATGAATCCCTTTATAATTCCTCAACCAAAACACATAGCTAGATTCTTATATGTTGGAAGAATTCTTGCCTATAAGTCAAAAAATTTAACTGAACTACTTTTAGCTCTTTCACAATTGCATGGTCATTGGGAGTTACATATAATAGGTTCTGGTGAAGATGAGGGTTATTTGAAAGAATTATCTTCGCAACTCAATATAAATAACAATATTATTTGGCACGGTTGGCAAGATCAGCCTTGGGAATTTGTGATGGATAATATAAAAGAGGTATCAGCTTTTATTTTAACATCAAAATATGAAGGTTTTGGCATGGTATTAGCGGAAGCAATATCTTATGGTATCTATTGTATAAGTTCAGATTGTCAATGTGGTCCGAGTGATATTATTAATGATTTTAATGGTGAGCTTTATAAGTTAGGTAGTATTCTTGAGTTATCTAAAAAATTACAACTCATTATTGATGAATGTAAAATAAGAGATCACCAAGCAATAAAAAATTCTATTGCCTTTCTTTATGAAGATAATTTCCTGTTAAGAATCATTAAGGCTTTACCTGTATTAGCTCAGATCTAATGTACGACAGTTATTAGTTCAAAAACGCGTTGCTATCTATCTCTAGTCAAATCGGAGGATTGGCAGCAGAATATGGCATCATTTTTCCGCAACGCTCCGCTGCCTGAAGCACTTGAGGATGTAAATAATGGATTAACTGCTATTGCACGCAGGGTTTTGAAACAACTCTATGAAGACTGGCTGATACTGATTCAACAAACAGAGGAAATAGAAGGAACCTTTAAGTCGCATTCATCGCAAACGGCTCAGTGGCAGCAATGCGGTATTTTAATCTAGGGTGCCAGAGCAGCCATAAAATAGATGTAATCGTTATAACTTGAATGGAATGGAGTTATCTCCTGAAGAATACAGGCCCTTCTTCACAGTGGTTAACAACGTCTTTTAGGCTCGTCGTTAAATAGGTGGAAAATGCCTCTTGTCCTACACTTCTGTCGTATATAGGTGCGGGTATAAATCGTCTCATTTCGTTGTGAAAGTGACCAGAAGCAACAATAATTTCAATCGAGTCGATTCTGGCTTGAAGCAATTCTTCAAAGTTATCAAGATGATAATCTGATACTTTTCTTTTAATGAGTTCTATGTCTGGTGTTGTATTTTGCTGGCTTAACCATAATAAATCCCACATATCGCGGTATCGAATGTGAGATGTAGCAGCAGGGAATGCTATCAGCTTATCGGCCATGATTTCAGGCAGGGTTTCGACAGACACAGGGACATCAGCATATCCGTCGGGTAACACCGAATAATTTCTCGTCAATGAACGGGGGGTGTTTGTATACGCAGGAATATTGGCGATTTCTATTTTTATGCGCTGTTTTGGCAGGTCTTTACGTTCAGGCGCAGTAGTGACGGATATTTGCCATTTATCCACTTTTACTTCTGCATACTCCGGTTTGTTTCGTAGTTCATTTGGTTCCTTTACCGTGACCTCAAGCCCATATCGTACACCCAGGTATTTCTCGATACATTCTTTGATTCTACTCAAATCAGCCGAACAGAAACCACGCCCACCAGCAAAACCCAGATCTTCGCTAAATCGGTTAGAGCCGTAGCAGAGCCTTAGCGATGTACCATCCTGAAAGGTAATCTCCTTGAGTAAACCGTCCTTAGAAAGACAAAACAGGATGTCATAATGCAACAGTTCTTTTTCTACAACTGGCCTTAGGTTTGCCAGTCTGTCCTGTTCAATGACTTCATCGACAATGGCGTTAAAGTTAACTTGGTTAGACATAGTTGAGTTCCTCCAGCTGAACTAAATGCATATTCCTCCCCACTCTTTTTTGGTCACGCAGAGCAGTCTCTTTTTTTGCGATACGCAGGGGGCCACGGCTTTCTAACGTTGCCTTCAGAATTTCGCTAGGCTCTCTGCTGGTGTGGGTGATTTCAATGACTCCCCACGGTGTTTTAAACTCTCCAACTCTGCCAGTAGACATGATTGTCAGGCGGTCGATTGGGATTTGTGAGATGAACCCATATTGAGATAAAGCTGACTCTAGGCTGATGTAATTATATTCGCCTCGTCGGATATTTTTGGCGATAGTCTCCAGGGGATAGCTTCCCATGCTGGCTCGCGTATAGACATAAACCCCTTTGGTAATGCGAAGTAACAGTCCGGCTTTGATGAGGCGATCAATAGATTTTTGCAATGTCCGAGAAGTCTCGTCAGCAAAGATGATTTCCAAATCCTGTAAAAGGAAAATGGCTCTTCCCATTTTGCTGAACTCATCTAATTTGTTAATTGCTGTGAGTCTATCCATTTTATTATCTTTACTCTAAAACCCCTTTAAAGGGTGTTTTGTGTATAGATATCCATCATGACAATTATTTGTATACATAAAACCCCATTTCCGGGGGATGTGTGTAAAAAGGAGTTAGGCCCAATGCCCTCCTTTTCGGAGAGCATTTGTATTGAATGAATTAATGTCTGGTTTACCCCTTGTTTTTGACACTATTGATAAACGTTTCTCGTGCAGTTGAAGATCCAAGGCGTTCCGCTTCATCCAGAAGATTAAGGGCCTTCTCAATATTGCCATTATTAATTTCCTTTTTAATTGCATCACTGAAATAACGTTCTGTATCATTCAGGACCGGTTTGACTTTTTGCGGAATAGGTGGCGTTACGGTGGCTTGTGTTGGCCCGACAATGATCGGTTCTTGTGCCGGACTTGAGAAGACTTGACCAATCGTAATATTGCCAGCGTTTTGTTCTGATTTTACTTTTAACTTCAACGTGCCGGTTTGCGTATGGCGGGCAACGGGATCGGGAATCTCGGGAACAGCATTACCGACGCCTTGAGCGTAAGCTTTGGCGGGATCAACCATTTGTGTGGATTTCTGCAAATCGGTACGGGTGGTGTAGACCAGTATGTAAATTTGTTGTTGCCCTAGTGCTGGCGTCAGTTTTAGTTTGCCTTCCAGCCGATCGGTGGACATGACACCCGGACGTTCATAGGGGAAATAACTGCTCGGGTAAAATGCGGCAGGGCGTAACCCTTGATCCAGTACTAAAACATTTGGTACGTAAACTTGTTTATCTTGCACTAAACTGCTCAGGGTAATATCCAGAGAGCCTCGGTTTGCCGGCAGCGAGAATGCCGCTATCGGCCCTTGAATATCTCCCTCATTAAGATGCTGCGACATGGCATTGAGGATAATGGTCTGTGTATCGCTGGTATTAATCGGTTGCCAGCTCAGTTTTTGTAATGCTGTTGTTGAGAGAGAAGGGACAATAGTGTCCTGTGTCGTGGTTGCTTGAGTTGTTGTAGTGATAGGTGTTGCATAGCTTATCAGAGGAGCTGCGCTACAGAGTAAAGCACTAAGACAAAATGAGAGCAGTTTGGTTTTCATCTCTTACCCTTGTTCGGTTGAAAAAAAGAGACTGATACCCACGGTCAAGAGGTATATCAGTCCAAAAGGCGTTAACCATTACAAATCATTTGATCTGAGATCAAATCGTTGTAACCGGATTACCACCAAGCTTCGAATTGGGCGCCAAAGGTAAATTCATCATCGTCACCACGGCTGAATTTATGCGTTGCGGTATCACGGTAGGCCATTCCATCGATGTAACCGTCTTTTTTGTTCGCATTACCCCATTTTTCATCCCATTTTGCATAAGTGACGAACAGGCGAATGGCCGGACGCGACCAAATGCTGTCACCTGCCTGCCATTGTTGGGCTAGAGTGATTTTGTACTGATCATTGGTGTCATGAGTACGTTGGGATTTGACGTTATCATAGCCAATGTCCAGCAGGGTGCTCATCGTGGGCGTCCATTTGTACATTGGACGTACACCAACCGTATACCATGTGTTGCCATTGTTGTTGTCACGGTCAGTATCCTGATACATCGCTACGTACATGAGATCCCATTTTTCTGCGAGATTAATCGCGCCATGATTCAGAATACGTAGCATATAACCGTCATTGTTTACGCTGGCGCCTTCAGAATGACCGCTATTGGAGGAAGTCATGGAATCTGTCGCGTACTGTACGACAAATTTGTTGAAGCCCCCTAACATGCTCTGTGTATGTTCGGCGGTAAACATGAAACCATCTTTGGAAGCATGACGGTCAAGCTGGTAGTGGTCTCGTGCATTGGCACGCCCATAGTCAAAACCAAGTTCCAGATTACCGCCTGGGTTAACCTCCAAGCCGGATAGACGTATATCGTAGACATCATTGGAGGTGGGAATTTCTTTGCGCTGACCAGCAATCCAGCCATAAGAGCCACCAGATTCAGTGTTACGGGTGACGGCCAGAGAGAGCTTACTAAAGCCGAGATCAATATCTTGCAAGCCCGCCCCCGGACCAGAGATATCCCAGTAGTAGAAGTCAATCATATGCACGTCATGGCGCTGGTAGAAGCGTTTACCTGCCCATAATGTTGAACCGGGTAACCAGTCGATGACGTTCTTCGCTTGAACATTCACCTCACGGAACGCAGGGTCGGTGGATTCCCAATCATTTTTTTGCGCCACAGAATAAGCCACGTTGGTATCGAAGTAGAAACTCTTATTGCCATCCTTCCATAGCTCTTGGCCTAGCTTAAGCTCAGCATAGGTTTCACATTCATTACCTAAACGGTATTTGCTCTGTGCGCCAGTGCTTTGGAAACACTGTTGCTCACCGCCGCTACCGGTCCAACCAATACCAGAACGGGCGTAGCCGTGGAATTCTACGGCTGACGCTTGAATAGACAGTAATCCGGCCATAATGGTTAGTGAGATAGGTAATATACGCATTGATTTCATCAAGTATTCTCCTGTCGTTTTTTGATTAGCTCAGGCTTAAACCCCGGGTTCTTCATGCAGACGTTGGCATGCCGTTCCGTCTTCCCGGAATAAATGGCAGCGGTGAGGGGGTAGCCCGATGGTGAAGGTGGACCCTTCTTCCACCAGCACAACATCAGGCTGGCGGTAAACCAGATTTTGATGAATGGCCGGGATTTCAATGTGAACCTGGGTTTCATTGCCTAACTGCTCGACAACCTGCACTATGCCTTCCAACGTGACATCAGCGATATCACTTGGCAGGAGGTGTTCAGGACGTATCCCTAGAGAGACATTACTGCCTACTTTTACCCCCTTGCTTTCTACGGGCAGCCAGATTTGTTGTTGGTTGGGCAGAGTAATCTGTACCTGATCAATAGCGGTAGCCGTGACTTTAACTGGCAGGAAATTCATTTTGGGTGAACCAATAAAGCTGGCAACAAAGCGATTAACCGGGTAATGGTAAAGTTCAAGAGGTTTGCCAATCTGGGCAACATCTCCACCATCCAGTACCACGATTCTGTCGGCCAGCGTCATCGCTTCAACCTGATCGTGGGTGACATAAATCATCGTACGTTGCAATCGTTTGTGCAGGCGTGAGATTTCAATGCGCATTTGGACCCGCAGCGCGGCGTCCAGGTTGGAAAGAGGTTCGTCTAACAGAAAAACACTGGGTTCAGCGACCAGAGTACGGCCAATAGCAACGCGTTGACGTTGCCCACCTGATAGGGCTTTAGGGCGGCGATCAAGCAGGTGAGCGAGTTGGAGCATCTCGGCAATTTGCTTTACCCGTTGCTGAATATCACTTTTTTTGGCGCCAGCCAGCTTCATGCCAAATGACATATTGTCTGCAACAGACAGGTGGGGATACAGGGCATAAGACTGAAAAACCATCCCAACGCCGCGTTTGGCGGGAGGCACATCGTTCATTCGAATGTTATTGATCAGCAAATCACCGGAAGTCACATCTTCCAGACCCGCAATCATCCTTAATATTGTCGATTTTCCACAACCTGATGGACCGACAAAAACGATAAATTCGCCTTCTTGTATCTCAAGGTTGATGTTCTTGGAAATAATAGTTTCACCATAAGCCTTCGATACATTATGTAATGTGACGCTCGACATGTGTTCCCCCGGACTTATCACCGCAATTCGCGGTGAAAAATGATAAACCAGAGTGTGTTTAAGATGGCGGGTGAGTAAATCCTCCATACCCAAGTTTTTTATGGGGGAGGCGCTAGGAGGATGAAATAAGCGTTGTTGAGCTGGTTAGGTATGAGCTACTGGATAAATTGTGATATTTATCGCAAAAAAAGATGCCCCTTTTTGTGGTCAACGGCACGCTTCTTCTGTTTTTGTAATAGAGATCACAACCATTCCGGGCAGGGAGTAGAGTAGGGGAGGATGAGTCTTTCCATTGTTAATTGCACACTAGATCAGCACTCTCCGCCAATGTAACAAAACAGTTCACTCTGAACCTACTTAAACTATAAGGACGGAATGATGATAAAAACAACCTTAAAAGTAGGCGCCCGTACCTTAGCGCTTTCTGTTTTAGCCACGCTGGTGTTATCTGCCTCTGCTTTTGCAAAAATAGAGGAAGGTAAGCTAGTTATCTGGATCAACGGTGATAAAGGCTACAATGGCCTGGCACAAGTTGGTGAGAAGTTTGAGAAAGATACGGGTGTCAATGTTACGGTTGAGCATCCAGACAAGCTTGCAGAGAAGTATTCACAGGTTGCAGCAACCGGCGATGGGCCGGATATTATTTTCTGGGCTCATGATCGCTTTGGCGGTTACGCACAGTCTGGTCTGGTGACAGAAATCACGCCGGATCAGAGCTTCAAAGATAAGCTATTCCCGTTTACCTGGGATGCTGTGCGCTACGACGGTAAACTGGTTGGTTACCCTATCGCGGTTGAAGCCCTCTCTCTTATCTACAATAAAGATTTGGTGAAGACGCCACCAAAAACTTGGGAAGAGATCCCCGCTCTGGATAAGGAACTGAAGAGCAAAGGCAAAAGCGCTATTATGTTTAATCTGCAAGAGCCATATTTCTCTTGGCCGTTGATTGCCGCGGACGGAGGATATGCTTTCAAGATGGAAAACGGCTCATATGATGTGAAGAACGTCGGAGTGAATAATGCGGGTTCCAAAGCAGGGCTGCGTTTCATTATAGATTTGGTGAGAAATAAGCATCTAAATGTAGATACTGACTATTCCATTGCTGAGGCGGCGTTCAACAAAGGTGAAACGGCGATGACCATCAACGGTCCGTGGGCGTGGGCCAATATCGACAAGAGCAAGGTAAATTACGGTGTGGCGTTGTTGCCGACTTTTAAAGGCCATCCATCTAAGCCGTTTGTTGGTGTATTGACGGCAGGTATCAATACTGCCAGCCCAAATAAAGAGCTAGCGAAGGAGTTCTTGGAAAACTACTTGCTGACTAACGAAGGTCTGGAGATGGTGAATCGGGATAAGCCGTTGGGGGCAGTGTCATTGAAATCCTATCACGATATTCTGGCTAAGGACCCACGTATTGCTGCCACGATGGAAAATGCTAAAAACGGCGAAATCATGCCAAACGTCTCACAAATGAGCGGTTTTTGGTATGCCATGCGCAACGCTGTGGTTAATGCGTTGGCTGGCCGTCAGACCGTTGATGCCGCACTAAGTGATGCAGAAACCCGTATAACTAAGTAACCTGTGAGAACTCTTTTTTGAAGGAGTTCTCTTTCCTGCAACCAGTAAGGATGCCTGTTTGCAGGAAGATTGATTAAGCTATCCGCAAAGCTGTTATGTCGTAGTAAAAAGGAAGAGCATTATGTCAGCGACGCTCGAAAAAACATCATGGTGGCAGCATTCTGCTCTGAAATGGTTTGCAGTGAGCTTGTGTGTACTCTTTACCGGTTATTTGGTGGTATTGATGTACTCACAGGGAGAGTATCTATTCGCAATGCTGACGTTGGTATTGTTAAGTACAGGGATTTATGTTTTTTCCAACCGCAATACTTATGCTTGGCGCTATACCTATCCGGGCGTAGCAGGAATGGGATTGTTTGTACTGTTTCCGCTCATTTGCACCATTGCTATCGCCTTCACCAACTATAGTAGTATCAATCAACTGACTTTTGAACGCGCACAATCTGTCCTGATGAGCCGTCAGTATCAGTCAGGGCAAGCATTGACTTTTAAGCTCTATCCAAAATCGGATTTGTGGGTTTTGGCACTGAGTATACCGAGCCAAACGAAGCAACTAGTGTCCGAACCGTTTTCGCTGTCAGCAATGGAAGAGACGACTCTGCATGTGTATGAGCAGGATAATCTTGAGAACGGTGAAGCAGCGACATTGCGCATTATTACCCAGAATCGACAGGCATTGAACCAGTTGGTTGTTGTTTTACCGGATGGTAACCGGCTGAAAATGAGTTCGCTACGTCAATTCTCTGGAGTGCACCCTCAATACTCTCTTGAGGAAGATGGTGAGTCCCTCACCGACAATCAAACAGGTACGCTTTATCGCCCCAATACCGATACCGGTTTCTATCAATCTGTCAATGCTGAGGGAACATGGGGTAATGAGACTTTGACGCCAGGATTTACTGTTACCATCGGCTGGAAAAATTTCCTGCGGGTGATACAGGATGAAGGTATTCAGAAACCATTCCTCGCTATTTTCGTTTGGACAGTTGTGTTTTCTCTGTTCACTGTGGTGCTGACAGTTGCTGTTGGCATGGTTTTGGCTTGCATCGTGCAGTGGGAAGCGCTGAAAGGTCGTGCTGTTTATCGCGTGTTGTTGATCTTACCCTATGCAGTACCATCGTTTATTTCTATTTTGATTTTCAAGGGGTTGTTTAACCAAAGTTTTGGTGAGATCAATCTGTTGCTTAACGGTCTATTCGGTCTTAAACCGGCTTGGTTTACCGATCCAACGATGGCGCGAACCATGCTGATTGTAGTGAATGCCTGGCTTGGATATCCCTACATGATGATCCTCTGCATGGGGTTGTTGAAGGCAATACCCGATGATCTGTATGAAGCATCGGCAATGGATGGCGCAGGGCCGTTTCAGAACTTTTTTAAGATTACTTTCCCGTTGTTGATAAAACCATTGACGCCGCTGATGATTGCCAGCTTTGCCTTTAACTTTAACAACTTTGTTCTGATTCAGTTGTTAACCCTTGGTGGACCAGATCGCATTGGCACCACGACGCCGGCAGGCTATACCGATTTACTGGTGAGTTACACTTACCGTATTGCTTTCGACGGCAGTAGTGGGCAGGACTTTGGCTTGGCTGCGGCGATTGCGACAGTGATCTTTTTGTTGGTTGGTGCACTGGCGGTTATTAACCTGAAAGCTACCCGTATTAAATTTGACTAAGGAAGGAATGCAATGGCAATGGTTCAACCCAAATCACAGAAATGGCGTTTGTTAGCGACACATTTGTTGATGTTTACCTTTATTGCCATGATCTTATTCCCTCTACTGATGGTTATTACTATCTCCCTGCGGCCGGGGAACTTTGCTACGGGGAGTTTGATCCCGGAAAATATCTCTTGGGAACATTGGAAATTGGCACTGGGTTACAGTGTGGTATCACCGGATGGCCGTGTTACTCCGCCACCTTTCCCGGTTATGCTATGGCTCTGGAACTCTGTTAAGGTGGCCTTTATTACCGCTGTAGGTATCGTTACCTTATCAACGACTTGTGCTTATGCTTTTGCCCGTATGCATTTTCGCGGTAAAAGTACTTTACTGAAAGGCATGCTCATTTTTCAGATGTTCCCGGCGGTACTTTCCTTGGTGGCGCTGTATGCTTTGTTTGATCGACTAGGGGAATATGTACCGTTTATTGGCCTTAATACCCACGGTGGTGTGATTTTTGCTTACTTGGGGGGCATTGCGTTGCATGTCTGGACGATTAAAGGTTATTTTGAAACTATTGACGGTTCTCTGGAAGAGGCTGCCGCGCTTGATGGCGCGACACCGTGGCAAGCTTTCCGTATGGTGCTGCTACCGCTTTCGGTACCGATTCTGGCAGTGGTATTCATTCTTTCCTTCATTGGTGTGATTACGGAAGTGCCTGTTGCCTCACTGCTTTTGCGAGATGTGAACAATTACACTTTGGCGGTGGGCATGCAGCAGTACCTTAACCCACAGAACTATCTTTGGGGAGATTTTGCCGCCGCTGCTGTGCTCTCGGCACTCCCGATTACCATCGTCTTCTTGGTTGCTCAGCGCTGGTTGGTCAGTGGTTTGACCGCCGGGGGAGTAAAAGGCTAATCGCAATATTCTCAATGTGAATCCCTTTAATAGATTGAGATTAAAGGGATTCACGGAAGTATCAATTATTGCTGGTGGTGAACTTGACGATTTAATTGCCATGACAGGAGATCGGTAAATGCCTGCCAACGTTTGAACTGTTTGGTTTGGTCTGCTGTCATTGGCTGGGGGTCACCGAGTAATAATCCTGTTTGATTTGCCCACGGTCGAAATTCACCTTTGCCTATCATGACATAAGCTCCTTGCTGTGTAATAGTGACTTCCGGGTTATATCCTTGACACCAGATAGGGTCTAGATGTTCAGCCAGCAAATTACAGCCGGTACGGTAATAAGCTGTATGTGACAAGCTCAAATGGTAGAGGGTTGGCCAAATGTCTTTATGACTGCCGACTCTGGTAGCATCAAAAGTTGCGTTTTGGCGATAAGCGGGCGGCACGTAGAGATAAAACGGTACACCGTGGCCGATTGCCAACTCATGAGCATCTGGATAACTGATACCTCGAATATTATGGTCACCGGTTGCCGCAATAATGGTATGGGAAGCCAATGACTGAGATTTTACCCAACTAATAAATTGTCCTAATTGATCATTGGCGTAACGCAGGGTATGAAAAACCTCTTGTAACTCACTACCACTAGCCAAATGACTTAAACGTTGTTTCTCGGTATCACTCAGCTTGATGTCGGTTTTCTGATAACCTGCCGGCGATTTATACGGTGGGTGATGGGTAGTAGACAATGACATAATCAGAACATGTTCCCCGTTCTTTTCTGCCTGAATCAGGCGATCTTTAATATAACGGAACATAAACTCATCAGGCACACCCCAAGTACCAAATTGGGCTTCTGGATAGCGTTTTTTCAGCCCATTCTGATCGATGAATTCACTAACGCCCAAGTTTGGCAAGAACTGATTCAAATTACGCCATGCTCCGTTACCGGATGTGACGAAGATAATTTTGTAACCATTCGCCAGATAGGGTTTGAACATATTGCTGGTGAAATCGAGATGCTGCGCGGTGGATTGACTGACTGCGCTGTTTGGGCTGCGGATCAAGAAACGGCTTAAACTATCAATGGTGCCATCTCCTTCAGAAATGAAACGTTCAAAACGCCAGTCGTTTTGCCAGTGCTGGCGTAGAGCGCCAAAAACATCAAGATCTGGGCGATCCAAACTTTGTAGGTGATAACCCATACTCTCCATGACGTTAAATATTACATGAGGCGGATTTTTTTGAGCGGTGGGATTATCGGCAGTTTTAGCCATAAACGGTGACAGATTTGCGGGGGTTGGCTTCTCTAGAAAATGGTTTAATAACCAGCTACCTTGTGCATCTGTTGCTTCTGGGAAGTGGCTGTTTTTGTAATGATCATTAAACGCCCAATTCAGTGCCATTGGGCCATTAGGTGTCAGCATATTAAGTATTTTGACTTCTGAAACTTGTGTATTGGACTGACGTAGTGGAAAGGTGCCTATGGAGCCACGCATGCCAATGAAACAGACAGTCAAAATAACCAACGTCGCCATCGCAGAAACCGGCAGACTGGTTTTGCGCTCTGTGCGTGAAATAAGGTAGCGTTGCCAGAGCAGACAGAGCCAGAAAACAGTCATTGCGAACAGCGCTAAACAGAGCAAACTTTCAATCACGGGATAGTCGTTCCATAGGGTGTGCAGCACGGCTTGCGTATCATCTTCCACTAAGCCGAAGATGAAAATATCGAACGACCGTTCATAAGTGGCATAGTAGTAAACATTACTTACCGTCAAAGCCCCGACTACGGTATTGAGTGTTGTTGCCAACCACGGATAGGCGTGTTGCCATATGTTGAAGCTGTTTTTATTAATGGCAAATAAGCTAGCAATCAGCAGACAAGGCACAAACAGCAGACTGGCAATACGAATATCAAACAATCCGCCGATCCAGAACATTCGTTCCACGTCTTGAGTAGAGTCAATGAAGAGCTGATAACTGCCATAAGTTAAGAGAAGATAGATTCTTCCCGCCATTTGTGTTGCTACCGTTAGCAACCAGGGAAGTAAAAGTGCGATAAAAGCCAGTTTAAATCTGGAAAACCACATAATGCCTTCTTATTGGTAATAGATTGATAAGGTTAATTTAGTGTTTATCAGGTCAAGATCCTATCTCATCCAGCAATTTACTGCCTATCTCATTGGGTTATTTTATTTGCTATTCAGGAACCCGCCGAGCCCTCTCTGTAGAAAATGGCATTATCGGCAGGGAAGCACTGAAAGTTCAGCTTAACAGCGTCTGGGAAATTATTCATGAATATAAGCCAGATAATATCGTTACGTCCGGTTGCAAATAAAGGTAAAAAACCCAGCTTAATCTGGGGTCAATATTGGTGGTCTTACACGAAAGGTCATCGAAGTGAATATTGACCTTAACCCCAAAATCGGCGCGGACTGGTGCTTTAAAGGGCAGCAAAATGTGGCAGTGACTTAAATATGTGAAAGAGTTCATGAAGGCGTTTTCATTACAACAACGGCCTGGAATGAAAAAATGCGTGTATTGCCATGATGAAAGTTTATTTATCACCAGCCCCAATATACCGGATTAATATCTCGATGCTTTTGGGGTTTTATATTTCCTCCGCATCGGATGAAAATTTACGGCGATTTTTATTCATTCCATACCCTACATTGATAGCGATTAATCAGCTATTTTATGTGATATTTATCACATTTTTTCATGTCCATATGATAAATATCGTGATCTTGTGGTCATAATATTTAGAGAGCGAAATTCTCTGTTATTTGTCTCCACTCCATCCTACTCAGTTGGACGCGGTCTATTGTTCTCTCTAACGCCACGTATTAAATGATGGCTAT
>NZ_CAWNWY010000056.1:0-18153 GCF_963878365.1 Photorhabdus sp. HUG-39
GGGCAATAAGGGGAGCAGTAACTCCCATGCTTCATCAGGAAGGTCGTAACGAGCCATAACAGGTTTTTTCCGAAAGTCAGAGCCAGGGGATTATTCTATCTCAATCTATTGCGGGACACAGCCTAGTAGAGCGTGCAGAGAAATTCTTACCGGAAGTGGAAATTATTTTGGAATTAGGTCGTTATTTAGTTGCTTCATCTGGAATTTATGTGACTAAAATTGTTGAGCGCAAAATTTCCCACGGTATGACTTTTTTAGTTACAGACGGTGGAATGAATCACCATCTATCTGCATCATGCATCAGGAAATTTGGGGCAATTAATAAGAAGAAACTATCCTGCAATCATTGGTAATAAAATTAAAGGAGATAAACGTGAAATAGTGAATATAGTTGGTCCACTCTGTACTCCACTAGATATTCTTGTTCATCAAGGAGATATGTCAGTAACAACTCCAGGGGATTTAGTGGTAATTTTTCAATCTGGTGCTTATGGTTTAAGCGCAAGTCCAAATAATTTTCTAAGTCAAACAAATGCAGTAGAAGTATTAGTTTAATGGTACCAACACATTTTGTTGGTTATTTTACAAACGTTGTTTTTAGATTTATTATGTGATTTTTTTGGGGGGAAACCCCCAAATTATATATTGGATATATTCCGTGATACTTTTCAATATATACACCAATGAGTTTTCCATGGATTTCTATTGAGCGTGAATAACAAATTGTCCTTCTTGCCAATCTCTTGATATGTGTTCGTAGAGTGAAATTATGCCGCTCTATGCATAGGTGAAAATTAGTCTCACAAAATGGCTTTTCTGGAACTAATTTCTTTGGCATAACTCCCCATCCCAAAGGTTGATTGAAAGTTGAAAGAGAAACAACAGTACAATCAATAACGTAATCAACAACACCATCATCATGTCCCCGTAAAAACGGGGAGCAAATTGTAACAAATGGTGATAGTTCTGTATTTAGCGGTTTATCCCCGTCACGCATCGCGTAATTTAAGCGTCATCAGCCCTGCCTGTAAGGCCCCCACCGGATCAAAATCAAGCCAGATTAAATCACCGCAATCAGGAATAAAAAGAGAAACCATCAGAGTAATTCCTTACCAACTGGTGAGCCAAAATTTACCTTTTCGTGAACATTTTCTGGTGTGATACCGGCTAACAGTGCATCAAGAGAATATTCTTTCGCTTTTACAGGAATAATGATAATGCGACCATTTTCGACTGCAATATCAACTGTATCATCAACGTTCAAGGATGTTGCTTTCATGATAGCTACAGGAAGTCGTACAGACGGACTATTACCCCATTTTTTTATTACTGAATAAGTCATTAATGCACCTCGATAATAATGATGATGTATACCCGTTATCTTTCAAGTTGCCTCTTTGTTGGCTGCACTCACTCACCCCGGTCACATAGTTACCTATGCTCCCGGGGATTCGCTCCCTTGCCGTCGCGATGCATCTTGAAATCCATAGGGTATATATCCATTTGTATATACGCCAATGAGAAAACAGTTGCGTGTCAACTTTATTGATACAATTATTTTTGTGTTCAAATTTTTTTATGAAATCTTAACCGAATGCCATTGTTCGGTTTAGAGCCTCTTGATGATGCTCACTATCTACATAGACTTATGCGCATGTTTTATGCGCATAGATGAGGTGTCTGATGAAAATACAAAGGGATTTAACTTTAATCTGTTTTTTTAGGCGTTAACCCAAATAAAGGGTTATCAATAACAGGGATAACAGCAATATCGAATTTGTCTGGCTCCGGCAAAGAATCAATATCCATTAATGCGGCAAATCGTGACATTGCTAAATAAGCTTCTTCAATATCATCGGCGTAAGTCACCCTCCCCAATTCATATTTATCCAGTATCACAAATCGGCGATTACGCGTGTTAAACAGCACATAACCGACCACATCTGGATCATTTTCAATTAACCCCAACGTCTCAAGTTCTTTCTGAAATTTTCTTAGTCGCTTTTTCTTCATTACAAATTTCCGTTAGTTATCCTGAGCCATTCTCTTACGTAAAAAAATTCGATAAGCCGTTGACCTTAATACCGAAAAAAGCGCTGTCAAATCACCGAGCGAATACTGCCCGGTATCGATATGCCCGAACCGCAGATTTATCATCGGCCTGAAAATTGTGGTCAAGGTGGCAGCGAATTGCTCTTTCCCCGTAAAAACGGGGAACATTTCTACTTCAACTATCATCATGAAACCTGAATCTGGTTTATCCCCATCAAGTCAAGGAACTCTGACCCTTTATGTCAATGACCTTTCCGGATGACGGTTGATCCCCGTAGATTACGGGGATCAAATTGCAACAGATGGAGATAGTTCTGTATTTAGCGGTTTACCCCCGTAGAAACGGGGAACAAGTCCATCTCTGCCAGCTCAAACGCTAACTGTTCGGTTTATCCCCGTTAGTACAGGGAACACGCTTCCAAATCCAAAGCACAACAGTATCAGTTCGGTTCACCCCCGTGGACACAAGGAACACCAATGACTACCGACTATGTCACTGTTACTGTCCGGTTTATCCCCAGAGAGGTAGGGAACACCAAGGAAGCCAATGATCAGTGTCATTCTCGTACGGTTTATCCCCGTGAGTACAATACAGGGAACTCATCCTTAGCTATATAACTATTTGGAGCACTGCTAGGTCCATCCCCGTAATTACAGGGAACATTTAGTGAACATAGTAAAGCATCACTCATGCCGCGGTTTATCCCCGTAAATACAGGGAACACTTAAATTCTCTCTTTGACGAGATTTATCGAGTTTGGTTTACCCCGGTAATGACCAGGAACACTCACTAACACGATATCCTACCACTAATTATAGCGGTTTATCCCATTAAACACAGGAAACATATTTTTCCCTGTGCAAATGTATACCAAAATTCGGGTTTATCCCCACAGAGGTGAGGAACACGGTAATTATTTTATCAATATTTCCGAGAGTAACGACCACGCCTTACTCTACAGGATGATATTAGTTAGCAATATCACTTTTTACCGTGCTTTTGAAACATAACACGAACGCCTAACAACAGCGAATTTGCTACCTTTAACATCAATATCTTCATACAACAAAGAATACTGCATTACGATCTTCAACAAAAATAAATTTAAATGACATCAATGCCATTATACTGTTCTAATTAACATCAATCCACATCCCATCGCTTTAGCGCGACCAAAGCCTTTTGCATACTGTTCCAAATATAGCTCACCGTTGGTAATCGTCAGAAGCCCTTGAAAATCAACACTGGAAAATTGTATTTTTTGCCCCTGCTTTTTTACACTTCGATGCTGAGTATAACCTTCAATATCCAGTAAATCGTCAAACTGAATACCCCACTGCTGCATACGACGATGATTTAACAGCCAATTACGGGCAGCATTCTCCATCATCACTCTTATTTTCCCCTGTTCCGTTTCACCTTGCTGTTTTGCCTTAAACTTAGCATGCATCAAAACATCATGACGCTGACGTTTTCCAGAAGGATCAGTAATACAGATTGTTGGGTTAACGCGTAATTTGAAAGCTAAACGCTGCCCTTCCTTCAATTGAGGATAAAATGCTTTCGTTTCCACCTCAAACAATGGTGACTGAGTTTGAGGTGAGGTTTTAGATAAAACATAGAATACAGGTAATCCCATTATTCCAATCTCTTCCCGAAATAGAAATTGCCGTTTTTCGTCTGCTGAAAACAATTTCCATAACAATTGATGAGAAGTATAAACGCCATTTTCACCCAATTTTGCTAATATATTTGCTGTTTGACTCGATTGCCGAAGCACAATTTTAGACAAATACATCAACACCCTCCTCGATAGAAAGTTGATACATAGTACGTTGCCGGAATTGCCAACGCCCTCGGTTAATCGGCTCATCCCAAGGATGGCTGATTAAGATATTTGAAGAGATAATTTCATCTTTATTTCCCTCCCAAAAATAAGTCACAATACCGTTTGCGCCTAGCCACAACTTATCTTCGCTATCAGAATGAATCAGCGGTGGAAAAGAGATATCCAATGCCATTTTTAATGCCGATGACGTAATGAGTTTAGGACTGAGAGGCAAAGCAAGCGGGCAAGATTTACGTCCAAGATGCAAGATAAATACAGGTTTAATTAAAGCATCCCGGAATTGTTCAAGCGTAAAACAAGCGTGTTCAGTTAATGTAATAGCAACGATCCAAATACCATCACAACGATAATCACGATTAGACAGGATGGTATTAAGTTTATCTGACCTTAATTCACTTTTACGGTTCTGATGAACCACATTATTATTGTGCGTCGGCACCTGTGTCGTATGATAATCACGCATTAAAGAGCCAGGAACTGTCTGCTTAATTGCAATTAACACACTTTTTTGTAATTTTGCTAATTCAGACTCATTATCTCGTCGAATACCTAACGCTGCTCCTAATAATCCCAAAATCGCAGAGCGACCAGGATACAATTCCGTTGGCCTCTCTCCCCCAACCGCAGGTTGTCCCCAACTTGCCATCGGGCCATATAATCGGAAGACTAAATATGCTTTCATTCTGCCCCCATTACTGTGCAACAAATTCAAGCAGCTCGGTCAAAGTTCCTTCCCCGGTGAATGTGTTGAATTTATAGCGGGCATCGGCACAAGTACCGTAAACCAGATCAATATTGCGCATTTGGCTTTCTAATGCATCAATTGCCGATGAGCCTTGGTCGCTGTCGTTAATGGGCTTTAAAAATGCAACAGATAAAGAACGAGGTTGTTGTTCGCCTTTCTCAGCGAGAGCAAAACTGGCATAAGCACGAGAAGCAAAACTATTTTGTTTACCCGTAGGCGATATTTTCACAGCGGCTTCTGTTAATGCTTTAATCGCTTTATTAGCAAGGGCTTCATCACCATCCAAATTTTTTATTAATTGCGTTTTATTAATGCAGATATAACTGTAAAACAGCGCGGCGGCAAACCCCAATTCCCCTATATGGGCCGACCCCGTATCTTCCTTACCATCATTTAAATCATCCACCGCTGTAAAATAATCATCTTCAATAACCACACTATGTACACTAATAGCATGAGCGACCTGACAGGCAGCCTCGACGTTAAATGCCGGACTCGAAGCTAACATCCGACCAAACAAAGCAATATCCACCGCGGTTTGCTTAGTTTTTAATAAATTAAGCTCTTCAGCCGTTGGTGCCCGGTTTTCTTCCGTCAGCACCGCAATCAACGACATGACAGATTGTTGCTCTTCCGGGCTGATATGTGCCAATTGTTCAATTTCTAAAGCATCTTTTTTCGTTTTTCCAAAAACACCAGCAATAGTCGTAGCCAATGCTCTAGCAGATTTTTCATTCACTCCAGCATTGATCAACGTTTCAAACACCTTGATACCAAGTCGCTTGGTGCGAATACCCATATTCTCTGATAGCACCTGTTCAAACAATTCAGAAGTACGCCAATGACGTTTTAAACTTTGAGAACTCACGCGTAAACGTTCAAAACCGCCCATTTTCGCTGTCTTAGGCCGGCCTAAATCATCACGATTCAGATTAGATGGCGCATAGGAAGTTAATAGGTGTAATTGAATAAACTGACTCATAATAATCATCCTAAACTCAATTAATAAAAATCCGATAAATCAACTGATTTACCACTAGCAGCACGGTAATAATCCATAACCCACCTCACTTTGATACGCCTATCCGCCTTACATGGCCGTAATTGTCCATATTCAGCAAACCACTCCTCAATATCCCGCGCTAAAGCCAAAACAGAAATATTGCCTTTGATTTGCTGCAAAACCCGACGTAATCGACGTAATAATTCATTCGGTGTTTTAGCATTTTGTAATTGTGAAAATCTTAATTCACTGACCACCGGTTTATTTCCTCCTCCTTTCTTACCCGCCGCTACCGCCAATTTGATATCACTGTTGTTTTTAACATAAACTAATGCCACCGCCATTGTGGCCCAATATTCCAATTTTGCCGGATTATCTGATAAGCTAATTTCATCAGGTAAGCTGAGCCATAAAGCCCGAAAGCCCTCAGTTAACATGGCCGTCTCAACACTTTCACAGCGCTTTAACTGGGCTCTATAAGTAGAAGGCGCTGGAATAATACCTTTCTCTTTTAGCTGTTTTGGTGACATAAACATACTTTGCCACCAATGCAATAATATGATTTCACTCTTACTGTCCATTACACCTCCTCTTTCCCGGAGTGAATATGATGATTAGTGATAAATGTTTTGATCTCTTTTAACGCTTTTTGTCCATATAACCCGATCATTAACTGCTGACGCGCTTTCATACGTTTCGCCATTGAACGTTCATTACCTAATTCAGATAAAGCAACATATTCATCAAATAAATCTCTACAGAGATAACGTAAGGTATTGAGCCAATGTTTGGCCTGTTCTGGTGTCAGAAACGGCATATCGGAATTTGCATTATTGATAAGTTGATGCACCACAGAAAAGAATAGGGATTCACTTTGTTGCCAAAAAGTCAGGTCAATAAAGGAAGTGTCTCCTTTCACATCAATGGGCTTTTCAAACCAAGCCGCTTTTATTTGATTCCGGCATAGCCAAATCATATTGATTGCCAATTTTTGCAGCTCTTTGATTTGATATAGAATCTTTTCCTGTTGTTCAAGTAAGACAAAAAACAACGGCACAGTGACAGAATACCAACAACGTGCTTTCATATTATCCATATCGTAGCCAAATACCCATAGACGAGGCATTGCCCTTCGGAGTTCAGCAAAATGACGACATAAAGAATAAAAATGACTCACAACCGGCGCACAACGCTGTCCTCTCTCATGGCTGGTAAATACTAAAGCATCCCAAATTTTATATGTCACCCCTCCCGGTTGGCCTTTAATAGATAAGGGTTGTGTTGGTTTTTTAGTATCCCATTTATAGGGCGTTAACGGATGGATCCAATTACCGGTATAATTGCCGCCATAGTTTTGTGTCCGATATTCAGAGACAGTGAACTCAGAATATTTACCTGAAATTTTGCAAATATTCTCACCCTTTTCCACTACAAGACGTATACGTCTCGGCATTGCCCAATACATATGTAAGGGATGTACATCCGTAGCATGAATTTCCGTCCCTTCATTAACACTCACTTTTGTTGGCGCTAACCAAGGAAAAACCTGAGCACTGGTTAAATCAGGTTCTGAATAATGCCATTCACTTCGATTAATAACGTTTAACCACAGTTTTTGCCATAATGTGGCATCCGTTTGTTGCGGCACCACTAACGTGGTTAATGGCCCCCCACCTCGTAATCCTACTCGATGTCCCACCCCTCCTGACGGTGCATTAATTTGTAAGGTAAACAGTGCCAAAGTCGCCATTTCAAGAGACATCACATCTCCGATGCCACGTTTAATGAAATGATCCGTATTCAGTCTTAAACCATTCGCTCCCGGTGCTTCAATTAACAATCCAGCTACAGTGGTTGATTTTACTGTTTGCAGCGGATCGAAATCCTGCATAAAAAGAGGCCCTATACCGGTAACATTAAAAGCATGTATCACTTTATTAAAAGTTTGTTGTAATACCTTCTTATCAGGTGATGTTTCATACAGAGCATGCCATTGATATTTATCTTCCGGCGCAAAAACGGTTTGTAATAAACCAATGGCAAATTGGCAAGCGGCTCCTTGAAAATCAGCTCGCGGTAAAGCAAAGTCCATAACATCATGATCACATATCGCATTAATGGGCAGTACTTTTTCACTGCCATCACGTAACCGAAAGGGCAACCACGGGTCCTGAACTAAGTTCATAACACCTCCTGCTTTTATCTTTCACAAAAACCTATTGTTGAAGAATAAGTAAAATTCGGATCTTGATCTGGCAACCAAGGTTGCAAATATCTAATTTGGTAATATTTCTGCTGCAATGCATTGAGAGCAGGTATTAATTCTGTTGGAATTGGGGCTAATTTATCCGCATACTTATTTCTGGATAATTTAATCGTACTCAGTGACACCGAAAATTCGACTGAATTTACCCAAGGTACAAGTTGTCCTGAATCACCTTTTTTCAGTAATAATACCTCAACGGTTTCAATATCACTGTAGCGAGCATTAATATCTGAATCATCCTCATACCAATTATCAGCACTTCGATCACAATAACCATATAATTGCCACTGTAACCAATAAGACTTAGCTTTAGCTGTCTGACTTCGCTCCTCATCAATTAATTCATTCTCTTGATGTTTTAACACTTCAAGCGTTTGCTCATAAGCATGACCATAAACCGCGTCAATTAATTGACGCGTTTCCGCAGGCATACGTATAGCACCCAGTTTTCTCAACACGCGCATGGTTAACCACAAACGTGCAGGCGAGCGATAAACATATTGTGTGTTACGAAAATTATGGCTTAGCCAATCTGATCCAGGTTGCTCCCTCCATTCAGGCGCATAGATACACAATATTGGTGCAGGGCGTGAATCTTTAATACCCCACCGATAAATACCATCACTATCGCGAGTATGGCGATGCAAACGCCCGGCTCGCTGAATGAGATCATCAATAGGACAAATATCTGAAATCATGACATCGGCATCAATATCTAAACTCTCCTGGAATATCTGTGTGGTAATTAATGCTTTGCCCCGCCGCAATTCACCATGACTATTTTTATCAAAAATAGCCAATACACGATCTTCAATCTCTTTTCGGTGTTGCAATATAAACTGGCTATGAAATAACAGACAACGCTCAGGTTCAGTAAGTAAACTTCGCAATGTCTGATAAGCCTCAATAGCATCATCTACTGTATTTCGTATCCAAACGACACATTGCCCTTGTACAATGGCGGCTAATACCTTTTCAACACAACTGCCAAAGCTATTTAAGAAATCAACTTTGACTTCCCGGCTAACATCTTTTCGGCTTGATAACGGTTGTTCAATAACGGGCAATGTGGCATTTAAACTTATTTGGGTTGCTAAAGGAAAATCGGTTTTTTGCAATAATTGAGAACTCAATCCGCCAACATTTAGCCAAATATCCGTTAAACGTTGACGCTGTTTAAAGGTCAATGTTGCTGTCAATAAAATAGCTGAACCACCCTGATAAAGATGCAGCGCTAATAAATTTTCCAGTAAATTAAACATAAACTCATCAGCCGGATGAACCTCATCAACGATTAATACTTTACGATTAAGCCCAAATAATCTTAATGATTGATAGCGCCTTGGTAATACAGCCAATAAAGCCTGATCAATCGCTCCGATTCCGGCAGGCGCTAACAACGCCTGCTTACGTGGGTCAGCTAACCATTGATTACACTGCGCTGAAGCAGCGACATCTGTTTTACCATCGTTTCTATCTGGATGACCTAACGCTAAAACGGGTTCACGAAATTGATTATTCACCCCCCACGTACCATGAGCTAAAACGATATTTGGTTTACCATCATCCTCTATCGAGAACATTTGCTGGTAATGTTTAGCAATCCGGCTAAATATTGCATTAGAAGACGCCATTGTAGGCAAACCGAAATAAAAACCATCAGCGGCTTTTGCCTGCATCAATCGGTGTGTAAGAGCAAGAGCCGCTTCTGTTTTACCCGCCCCAGTAACATCTTCTAAAATAAACAACTGAGGAGAATCATCTACAGGTATTGATTCGGCCCACTGTTGCAATGGTGTTGCAGCAAAACCGTAATATTTCTGAATGGAAATAAACGGTTTGATTACCGGCGTTCTACCTAAATTTATCGCCATAACCGCTTTTTTTGCCGTTGCTTGAGCATGTTTCCAATAATCTGTTAACGGCATAGGTTTAGATTGATACGTAAAATAATGGCTATCAGAACCAATCCAATCCGCCAATATTGCAATACCCGCAAACTGCCAACTCACTTGTTCTAATTGCCGTCGCCACTCTTTGGATTGTAATTTTTCAATGGGAAACTCAGGTTGAAATAATTCAACCAAATGATGTGCAAAGAGTATGGCAGCATTAAAATTGTGAGGTTCAGTAAAATGTTTAATCGCTTTATAGCCTGTTTTCTCAATTGGCCGGCCGTGATGCCCTAATACACAATCAATGAATACCATTAAGGTATCAAACATCTCTCGCTGTTCTCTTTGTTCAGCGCCTTCAATATTAACAAGTCTATTAAGTAACCCCGTTTTGATATTTTCCCAGAAATACAATCCTATACGATCATGACAAAAATAACGGCCATCATACTCTTTAGGGCAATCTGGTCGATGCAGACCTACTGCCAAACCGGGAAGTAATTTTTGAAAAGCAGATGAAAATTTACCAATATCGTGCAAAGCCAATATAAAAGAGACCATGCTTCGTAACTGCTGCGTAGATAACGCTAAAAAGTTAGCAAGATCTCTAGTTAGCGATCTTTCTAAAGAGAGTAACTGCATTCCTACCGCAGCAACATCTAAACAATGGTAAGGAAGTAGATGATAATCTGCACTATCAATCTCTAAGACTCGCTTCGCCTTACCCCAGTATTGAAAATAAATCGGCATTTCCATCTAAAATCCTTACTTAAAACATCTCTTTTACCTATTTTTAGAACATAATGCGAAAATTTAGATCAGAAAAATACTAGTTTCTGTTTTTTTAGGATAATTCTGTATAAAAACTCACTACCTAAACAGATGAATTTTTGGCCTACTTCTGAGCATAAACCAGAATTAAAGTGACATCGTAGTGCAAGGAGCTGTTTGACTGGGTAGCCAACCTATATTCATCTATCTGATAAATAAAGATAATTATATTTTAAGGTCTGTACCCGTTTTACCAAAGGTTCATTTACACTGATAACCCTGCGTATATGATGTCAGGCCAAGGTGAGATGAAAGTACTGATGGGTGTTTAGCGATGTCAATTACAATTATTCCACAAATCGCTTTTAATCCTTATCTGTATAAATTTAAGCTCTGATGCGACGGCATAACAAAAGAGCTAATTAATAGCTTATCTAAGATAACCTCGTAATTAACCCGGAAATTTTTTATGGTTATGTAGCTATTCAATAGCATGAATACAAAGACTATCGGTGTTTTCCTTTCCATTTTTCAAATTGCGAAGGTCGGAGGCCATACCTTGCCAACACACCTTCATGCAATCGCCGTAGCTCTTCAATAACCAATGCCTTTAACGTGTCACGCTCAGATTGACTTAATTCATCGGAAATTAATTTATCTATAACGTCAATTGAATCCATCTCTGGCGCAGCAACTACCCGATAAACGATCTGCTTAATCATATTTCGATATTGTAATCTTAACGGATCTGGTGTGGTGATTCCCTGCGTGACAGCCAAATATTCTCGGGCAGAACGTTCATAAGCCCACAAATAAAGATCCCGTAGTAATTCAACTCGGGTCATTTCATAAATACCAAGCATTGCACGGCTATATGCCTCTTCCGGTACATCGACAAAAGTTAACGGGCATAGATTTGAACGAATCAACGGCAAATTAGCGGCCAAGCGGGAAGTTCGCTTATTAACATCAGCAAAAGGCTGTAAATACGGCAAATGGACCATCATAAAAAAGGATTGCTCAAACGGATCTGATATAGCTCCTGCTTTCCCGAGCAACGAATCCAAAATTTCACTGATATGGGCCTCACCCGATAACGGTCTGAAAACACTCTTTCCTATTTCAACTTGATGTTGACGGATACGTCCTTCATAGACAGGATTAGATAATAAATTTTCAGATAATGTACTGTGTAAATTGAGAACGGTATATCGATTAAAATCAAGTTCCTCAATACCATCGACAAGTAATTCAATAGCGGCTTTATGGTTTAGGATCATTTGAGTTTCAATAGCGTTTTTTCCTACCGCAACTTTTCCATATTCAATCAACTTCACCGTATCCAATCGACTGTAAGTATTTCCTTCCAAATAACTTGAAGCCCACGATAAATCAATGAGCAAACGATCCAAGATAGATCTACCATAGGTTCCTGCTGGCTGTGAGATTTGTTTCGTATCTCCAATTCGCCAAAGCTGATTACGAATTGGAACCGACAGATAATAAGTGACATTCGGCTCATATGATTCCAGAAACTCTCGCTGATAACCGACAGGCGTCCTCGCTTTGATAGGTTGATCAATATAACGAAGAATATCCTTACTATCCTCAGACAGTGGAATATAGCTCGGGAAATTATCCGATCTATCCGCTACCGAATATGATGTTTCCTCCGTAACGATAACATAGCGGCGACTTCGACCTTCACCCAATATCTGTACTTTCTTATCTTCAACAAGTCGCCCCAACCAACGTTGAACGGTCCTTCTAGGAACGGAGGGATACTCCGCCAATAAATCCGAAACGGACATAGGTTGTGATGCAACACACAAGGTTTCATAAATATCGGTCATTAAACTCATAGCGAACAACAGCTCCCAGTAAGAATACTGGCGCGATTATGGCGCAATTCAGATAATCGCGCCACTTTCGTGCCACCAATATGGCGCTATTAATGTGGGCAATACATCTGGCTGTCGCATTAAACCTGTTTAGCTGAAAACAGGATAGATGATATGGGGTAGGATTACCCAACATCTATACCCGTCATCTTTCAAGTTGCCTCTTTGTTGGCTGCGCTCGCTCACCCCGGTCACATAGTTATCTATGCTCCCGGGGATTCGCTCCCTTGCCGCCGCGATCCATCTTGAAATCCATAGGATATATATCCAGCAAACTTTCAATAGCACCGCTACGTAAAAAACGTTGCGTCTTAGGTATGACATGTACTTTTTCACTTACAGGAAGAACCTCAATGCCCGCGCCTAAAAATACCGGAATCGTGGTTAAGAATATTTGTTGTAATTCACCAGCCTCAGCAAAATATGCAGCGGTTTTACCTCCCCCAACTAACCAGACATCTTTACCATTAGCCTCTTTCTTCGCTCTGGCAGCAATAGCTCTTACTGTTTCATTGGTTATGGTGATATTTAACCCTTCAGGCGTTGACAGCGCTCTATGAGAAAGAACAAAGGCGGGAACATTTTTGTATGGCCAATCATCCGGTGAATTTGTCATGATCCATTCGTATGTTTTTGTTCCCATAATCACAGCACCAATACCTCGATAAAAATCATCATAAGGTGTTGCATCATCCCCAAGCATAAACTCATACAACCAATCCAGTTCATTATTTTTATTAGCAATATAACCATCTATTGTCGCAGCGACGTAATAAATTAATTTCGGCATTATTACCTTCCTATTAAACACGATGTTAAAACGCTATACGCCCGGATTGATGATATACCCGTTATCTTTCAAGTTGTTGGCTGCACTCACCCACCCCGGTCACATTGTTATCTATGCTCCCGGGGATTCGCTCCCTTGCCGTCGCGATCCATCTTGAAATCCATAGGGTATAGTTAAAATATTTTCAAACTTCCGTCAAAGGATAATGCGTATTTTATAAGAAATTATACTTTATAAGATATATATTACCACACATATTCACTTCCGTTACTTCATATTTCCCCCAACACAATACATGAAAAAGTAAAACAAACAACTTACTGCCTGCAACAATTACGCCTATTGAGATAGGCTCTTAGCCAATAAAATAAGACCAGATACAAAAAGATAATATCTATTAGCACGTTAACACTTGATGATGAAACATAGCTCATGCATAAAAGCTAACTTTCATCATCTATAATATTGTTATAGAAGCGATATTCAGGAACTTTAGCTTCATTAATCGTGCCAATTCTTACTGGCAAATGACCATGCGAATGACATAATAATTTTATATAATTCCAATACTCCCTCTCTGTTTCTATATGCTCTATCAGTGGATCAAAAGCACTATCATAAAATTCAACATTTAATTCTCCATCATCATTACCTCCATTAATGTTTCTACTATTATTTTCTTGTTGATTAACACACCCTTTATTATCCTTTTCGTGATTCATATTTCCGCGATCTATAATTTCTAACATCTCCTTTATCATCTCTAAGCTATGGCAAGCTGTTTGTGGTGAATTGTAGAATAAACCATCATTAAAAATAGCTTCCATCAATTCATAAAACGCAAACGAGGTTGTTCCCTGTATATATTTGATATTTCTATTATCATATATACCAAAACATTTATCATTCAAAATATCCGTGTTATTATCATCATAGCCAATTAATATTTGTCTGTCACTAGCAATAACTGGAATATTTTTAATTTCATGGATATATTCACTGATACTGTAATGCTCTTTATCGCCTTTTCTATAACCCGATGCCATACAAACTGATTCAATATTAAAATATTTTGTTGGCGTATGTTCACGATTAAAATATTCAGACAGTTTTTCATTATCTTTCATATCTTTTCGCTGATATACCCGATGAACCGATGTGATTCTCTGAATACTGATCCAATCAAATATCGGTTCTTCTTGAGAAGGCTTTCTAATCTCTGCAATATAAGCAGCAATATCAATTTCCAACCAAGTGCTTAACATAGCCTGCCACGGTTCTATCGCGAGAAATATATTTGATATTGTCACTCCTTTTTCTATTAGGACCTTATTTCTGAAATATTTAAGGAAAAATAACGGATCATTTTTCCCTAACTGTTCCTGGACTGATAACATCGGTACAGCTATTGTCGTATCGTAATCTGAACGAAATCTCAGAATCGAATCAATACAAATAATTAAAATACCTTCCATCTTATCCCTCGTTCATTTAAGCTTTTAATATATTAACCACTGTAATGATCTTATATATAATCATCTATTATAGCTATATATCTGAATTTTGCTATTTTTGAACGTCAAATTTATTATTCCAACCGCCTACATTACATCAATATTAAAAGATAATTACATGATATATTAGGCACTCATCAATAACCCCAACATCATATTACCTTACCCCTAAATCTAAAATGATTTAAAATTTTCCCTTGTGAAAATATTTTTAATATTAAATTCAATTTGAAACTATTAAAAAAATAACAATTCAAATATTCTCAACACGTTAAACACGCGACTAACAGTAAAACTCAATAGAGGATGAACAAGAGATCAAATCAATTAGGCCATAAATAAGAATCAGTTTCTCCATTGATTTAACCTTAAAATTGCCTTGAAGTGCTACTCATATTCTATAGCACTATAAAGGAATGTTTAGTTTAAATTCTCGATCTCTGTTTAAGGCACTTATAATTTATCCCTGCCAATCACGATCAAAACTACAAATTAATTCATTAATTTGCTTTATAGTAAATAAAAATGCATTTGATCAGCCGCTTCGCATCCATTATTTATTGGTAACGGAAAGCAATTACCTGTAACATACAAAAATGATAATGATTTGCATTTACATTGATAGCATCGCATGAAAATGACCGTTAATGTTTCAGACACTCAACAGATCCAGTGCATGTACATCCACAATCATGATTGGCTATTTCGTTGGCTTAAGCATCGTCTTAACTGCGATGAAACTGCCGCAGACCTGACCCAAGATACTTTTGTTAAGTTACTTCGTTCACCTTTACCACAGCCACTCAATGAACCTCGTGCCTACATCGTCACCAATGAAGTTTGGTGTTCTGATGTTATCTTATTTGCATTTAATTATCTTAAATATCAATTCCTTAGATTATATTTCATACTGTATATTGTTCCAGTGTTTATTGACGTTTTCTTACTTTTACATCACACTGTGGGGTAACAAATATCTTGAGTTAGAGAGCCAAATGGATTGTGATACCCGTTATTGGCTTAGGCGTTTTGACCAAGTGAAAAAGGTAGCTCCCAGTGTGGCAGGAATGCTTTTGCAAATGTCACAGCAGGCTCTTAAATTTTGCCGAATCAGACGATTTGCTGTTTCTCATGTTTTGGAAGGGATTACAAAGCAGGATATAGGCGTAAAATTAAATAAGCGAAAAAAAGTTTTAACTGAAAAAGAATTATCTGATGTAGTTAGAGCGGTACATAGTGATTTTTTTATTCCTTATTATTCAGATCTTTTTTATTTATTAATTGTATTTGGTGCCAGAACTGTCGAAGTTCGTCGTTCTAAAATGAATGAGTGGGATTTGGAGCAAAGGTTATGGATTGTTCCTGAAATTAACAGTAAAACGAGAGAGAAAATAGTAAGACCTATCCCCGATGCTATGGTAACGAAGATACATAGATTAAAATCCCAAAATAAACATTCTGAATATTTATTAGGAAAATATAAAGAAAATACGACTGTTAGTTCAACTGGGAACAGAGTATGGGAAAGATTAAAACATAATGAAAAATGGGTTCTTCATGACTTTAGGCGTACATTTGCAACCATGCTAAGTGATGCGGGAATCGCTCCACACATTGTTGAATTGCTGTTAGGGCATACTTTAGGTGGTGTGCTAGCGGTTTATAACCGGAGCCAATACCTACCAGAGAAGCTAGATGCTTTAAACAAATGGTGCGAGCGACTGGATGTATTGGCGGGTAATTATGAGAATGTGGTTATATTAAAAGCAGCTCAATAATGGGAATTAATGAATTTCATTCTGTGCATGACCATTGTGATATATACGTAACAATTACTGCTTTCTTTTGTAATGATTTCTTTTGAGTAAAATACCCTCACAAAAACAATTAAACAGTGAGGGTAACATGACGATCCAATACAACACTCCTACACCAGAAGAACGCCGCTCTATCCTTTCAGAATACGGTGAACCCTACGATCGTCTTGTACGTGAAAAGGAGCGCCACCACATCACCTCTATTTCCAGAACGTCAGCTTGGAAATTGGAAAATGAAAGCCGCTTTCCTGCCCGTAAGCCACTAGGCCGCAATTCTTGTGCGTGGCTGCTCAGTGATCTATTGCACTGGGTACGTAACCCGCCCACTGTAGACAATGTAAATAACCCATATGGCCGTAAACCTGCTAACTAATAACATCATGGAAAAAATTACTGCCTTGATTGGCAGCGGTCAAACTCACTCTAAAAATAGTTTGATTTTGGGGAATAGGTGGTGTGATGGTAAATAGCTATAGAGATTCTTTGAGATTAAGCAATTATCAATTTGATAAACAACCCTCTTTAAGAGGGTTAGTTAACAATCACAGTTATTACTGGTTGGTTCAGATTTTAGGCTTTATTCCTAAAGTTAGGAGTTTTTCGCGGCAAGCATCTTTAACCCATGAACTGAAATTACCTTTATCAGCTATCTCTTCAATTTGCTCAAGCAGATCGTCTTCAAAGCGAATTGTTCGACGTGTGCTGTTATTTCGTTGCTGCTGATAACGACTGGCACGAGCCGGAAGAACGGGACAAGAACGGTAGGTTAAAAAAGAACGTCGGCAAGATAGCGGCAGAGAAAACCGCTAAAGCGATTAATGGCTGGGTAACGTTACCGCCAACGGCATTTAAAGCTGACTGGGATTTATCGCCAGCGTCACGGCATCGAGGCAGCAAAGCAGGCATTCAGCAACGGGTTATATCAGGTTGGAGAGAAAAAACTCATGGAAGCAGAAGCGGTGATTATCCACTAAGCAAAGCCCAAAAAGGCCAATAGCAATCTGGCACAAATGGCAGCCAGTCAGCGCGGAGCACTATTGGTTGAACGTTACGGTAATTTAGGTCTACATTCCCTGCACCATTTTAAATATCTATCTGTATTTAAAAGAAATAATAGGTGTATATACCCTATGGATTTCAAGATGCATCGCGGCGGCAAGGGAGCGAATCCCCGGGAGCATAGATAACGATGTGACCGGGGTGAGTGAGTGCAGCCAACAAAGAGGCAACTTGAAAGATGACGGGTATAGTTATTTTTTAGCTATACACTACTATACATTCTCTTCATTCATATAAAAAATGGGTGAACAGGAGATACAGTCAATGAATATCATATTAATTGCGGCAAACCCAGATGTAGCAAGGCGTTCAGTGAATTATGTAGAGGGTGCACAGCGAAGGAGGCGAAAAAGATTTTTAGGGCAGGGCAAGATCGTGAATATTTTGTTAAAAAAATCAGATTTGACCGACGGTAATAGTTATGATCTCATACTCTCTTTTTGAGAGCAAAAACCATGTGCTTTGATATTTTTACTGAACATTTCTCAGA
>NZ_CAWNWY010000057.1:0-17061 GCF_963878365.1 Photorhabdus sp. HUG-39
CCAACCTTCAGCGCCAGCGAGAATGGCGCTGATGACAAGAAAAATAACATCAATCAGCTCGTATTGACGATTGATGTCAGAACGAGTTTCTTTCACAACGGTTAAATGTTCAATCAGGGTCTGGTTCGGATTCATGGGCGAGTATTAAAAAGAAAAATAAGGAGAATGAGATCATATAATTACGGTTCATTCAAGGGGGGGGTAAAAAAGTATGCTCGCGCCCTGCCAAATTCCTGAATCGATTTCCAGCCAGAAGCGCCGCATAATACAGCGGAGAAGGCTAAAAAAATCACATCCATTAGCTCATGTTTTTTATTGATGTCAGAACGGGGGTCTTCTATCTTGCTGATAAAATTAAAAATACTCATTATTAGGATCGCTTTTTTATGGAAGAGAGAGATCTTAACGTTTTAATGAGAGAAATGCCTATAAAAAGTCATATTCTGATTTTTATTTAACCAAAATAACCTTATTAAAAATGTGAGATCTCACCCTGATTGGTTTGATGAGTGTTAAATAATTCCTCTAATTTAATATCGACTAATAGTACCTCTAATACACCATTTAATTACAGTTTTTGATGTCGGATTGTACTTATTAGTCGAATCCGCCTACAGAAAATATTATCTATAAAGTTTGAATAAACGAACGCTTAATGATCTGTTATACCACTTAACTCCTTTGTTGTATTAGAAAGCATCAATTATCAATTCTATTATCTTATCAACCAGATGAGAGGGAGATAGTTTTATACCCTAAGTTCAGATATTCAAAATTTTTAAAATCAGATAAACAATTATTCACTGTAATCGTTACTCTTTTTCGTCACTCTGTTGATGTATATATCTACGCAGATTTAGGGTAATGCTATGGTTTATTTCCGTTTATTTTCCCATAGTCTTTTTGTCCTGACGATACTAATGAGTTGGCCTGTGCTGGCTGGGGAAAAAGATGAGCTGGCCACCACACTCAAACAGCTTGACCAGGTGCAGGCCAGTTTGGAGCGTGCCCGGGTTTTGGCCGTTCAGGAGGGGCAGGCAGACCGTTTTTATTTTGATTATCTACGTGCTAACCGGGACCTCAATATTGTCCGTGAAGGCATTAACCGCTATCTGACCCCCTCCCGCGCCCAACCCGGGATTTCTGCGGCTGCGCTGGATGTGACCGGTCAGTATCGTCAGGAGCGAATACGGTGAATGAGGTACAACGCAATGCATTCAGGGCGGCTTCCGGCAATCTCGATCCCCATATGATGCAATTTCTCTGTATCGGTTTACTGATAGCGGTGCTGTTTCTCTGGGCCGCATGGGGCATGGTAGACGTCTGGCAGGGCTGGGCCAATGAAAAGGTCCGTGAAGCGGCGATGAACCGTTTTGTCATTCGTGTGGCGTTGTTGCTGGTGATGGTTATCTGGATGTTTGCCAGCTAATCGGTTTTTTTTAACCTGTAATGGAAAAAAGGGAAAATGAAATGGATCTGTTAAACCGGGGATGTCAGTCACTGTTCCGCCTGTTTGTCCGTATCAATACCTGTGCAGTGTCACTCAGTGTGCTGGCTTATCTGGTTTGTCAACCCGTGACAGCGGCATTGCCAACGGTTGAACCGCCTTCCAGCGGGAGTGGCGGTGGTATTTTTAATACCGTCAAAGGTTACTTGCAGGACGGCATTGTGATAGGCGGGCTGGTCGTTGCCGCGATCGCGTTTATCAATGTGGCGACTGCGGCAATCCATACGTTTTCTGAAGTTCGCAGTGACAGAGCCTCCTGGACTAAATTTGGCGCGATTGTGGTGGTTGGCGTGGTGCTGTTAGTGGCGGTTATCTGGCTACTGGGCAAATCAACGTCCATTCTCTTTTAACCCCAGGGAAGCGTCAGTATGGTTCAGACTATTCGTTTTTTACCTGACCGTCTTAACGCCGAACCTGTCGTGTTCCGGGGATTTACTACCCCAGAGCTGGGCTGGACGGCATTAACGGGACTGATAGCTGGCATGGTCATTGGCTTGTTACTGGCACCGGTAACGGGTTGGGTGATGATACCGACGGTGGCCCTGATTGCGCCGTTATTATTGATTGCCTTTGGCGGCAAATACCTGGCCCGGATGAAACGCGGTAAACCGGCGCATTATCTCTATCGACGGCTGGAGGTTAAAAAGCGGGGCTGGGGTCTGGGTGACCCGTCACTGATTATCACATCACAACGCTGGTCGTTGCGCCGCCATCACCGGGTAATGGCCCGAATGGGGCGGTTATGAGCCGTTTTCGTCATGCGATTCAAAACCGGGACCAGCATATCCTGACGTTACGCTCTGCCTGTGGTGTGCTGGTTTTGTTGTTGTTACTGAGTCTGAGTGGCTGGATGATGGTGCCGAGAGCGTTAACCATTTATACGCCGCCGGATGTCCGTAGTGGTAGTACCCGCCCGTGGTGGCAAGTGCCAGTCTCCCAGGTCTATGCCTTTGGCTTTTATATTTTTCAGCAACTGAATGCCTGGCCGAAAGACGGGGAAGTCGATTATCCAGCGAAAATAGCGGCGCTTTCTCCTTATCTGCCCCCCTCCTGTCAGGCATTTCTGGAACAGGATGCTCAAAATCGGTCACAAGTGGGTGAGCTAAAAGATCGCGTGCGGGTGGTATATGAAATTCCGGAACGGGGCTTTCGTGATAGCAATGTGACGGTGAGGGACCGGGATAACTGGGTTATCCGGTTAGATTTAGTCGCCGATGAATATTTTCACGCTGAGCCGGTCAAACGGGCACTGGTACGTTACTCAATTAAAGTCACCCGTTGGCAAGGGGATGCAGAACGTAACCCATTCGGTCTGGCGCTGGATTGTTATGACAGCACACCACAACGGTTGGAAGCAGCATCGCAGCCGGCACCGGCGAGAAAGGGGATATTCCAGTGAAAAAACAGGTACTCGTCGAGTTATTGGCATTGACCGCATTATTATTCGCTGGGCTGGTGATGGTTTCACCCGTTGAAGCCGTGGAGTTGATGAAGTGGGAGCGTATCCCGCTGCCGGTTGCCTTGCATGTTGGACAGGAGCGGGTGGTTTTTGTGGATAAAAATGTCCGGGTAGGTTTTCCGAGTGTGCTGAATGGAAAATTGCGGATACAAAGCACCGGTGGTGCAGTGTATCTGTATCCGAGTGAAACGTTTACCCAGACCCGACTGCAACTTCAGGATGTGGAAAGTGGTGAAGTGATTTTGCTGGATGTGACAGCCACAAATGGAAAAGGTCCCCTTGAGCCGGTTCGGGTGGTGTACCACGGGGACGTGATTACGTTGACGGACGACCATCAGATTCATCATGGTGCCAAAGGAGATAACACGTCAGCAACGTCTCCCTCTCTTGCCGGTGAACGTCAGGCCGCCCGGCGTCAAAAACCGTCCTATACGGCTCCGCTGCCGGTGGTCCTGACCCGTTATGCTGCGCAGAGTCTGTATGCGCCGTTGCGTACAGTAGAAGCTGTTCCCGGCATTCACCCGGTATCATTGGCGCTACCAACCCGATTGACCACATTGTATCCCTCTGCGCCGGTAATAGTCTCCCCGTTAGGGGGCTGGGGTGTGGATAACCTCACTGTGGTGGCGCTGAAAGTGCGTAATACCCACCGTGAGAACGTAGTGCTTGATCCACGCAGGTTGCAGGGGCAATTCATAGCAGCGACCTTTCAGCATCGTTGGTTGGGACCGTCAGGTACGCCAGAAGACACGACTACCGTCTATTTGGTGGTGAAAGGTCGGCCTGACCGTGCCTTTCTGCCTGAACCGGTGAGGTCAAAAACGCCCATGAAGCGACAAGGAAATCCCCATGCAAATTAAGTCAAACGGTCTGGTGAAGTGGGTCGTGCCTGCTTTTGTTATTGCAGGGCTGGCGGTGGGTATCAAGAGTTGTCGGCAATCAGAGACGCCTGTCAGCCAGACAGTGAGTCATCAGGCTTTGGCGGAACTGTCTTCCGGGGAGCTGCGGGCATTGGGGATTGAGGGAGATACCCCGGAAGACACGTTGCGTACCCTGATTGGAGCTTTGCGCAGTATCCGTGTTCAGCAGGCGGCGCTGGAAAAACAAAACGCACAATTACTGGCGGACAATGAGAAATGGCGAAATGGGAGTCAGCGCATGACTGACCAGATTAACCGGGTGGTAGCGGGTACCCGTGAGGAAACAGAAAAGCAACAGCAGGTATTGAAAGCGGAGCAGCAAACGCTGTTCAGCCGACTTGACCAGTTGACCCGTCAGTTAAGCAATAAGGGCTTGAATATAAACAACTCTCTGGTTGAGCATGATATTCCGCAGGGATTAGGATTGGACAATACTGGCCAAAATACGACTTCAGACGGAGACAGGCTGGTCTGGATTACCCCACAGGATGGGTTACCAGCTGACTCACAGGTTGCAATGAGCGGTCAGTCAGCGACTCCCCGTTTTCCCGTGTCATTTCTGGAAGACAATACATTGAGCCGTCAGAAAGTGGCATACGACGGTATGACTAAAAATCAGCGAGCCATTACCGAGGGTCATACAAACGAGGCTATCCGGCCCGTTTATACCCTGCCCGAGAATACGACGCTGGTCGGCAGCCAGGCGATGACGGCATTATTAGGCCGGGTACCGGTGAATGACAAAGTCACTGACCCGTATCCTTTTAAGATACTGATAGGTAAAGATAACCTGACTGCCAACGGCATTGAACTGCCGGACGTGGAAGGCGCGATTGTTTCGGGTACGGCTACCGGTGATTGGACCTTGTCTTGCGTACGCGGCAATGTCACCTCTTTAACCTTTGTCTTTGCAGACGGCACCGTCAGAACCGTACCGAAATCGGATAATCGCACCAATGGCAGCCATCATGTTCAGGATAATGATGGCAGCAGTATCGGCTGGTTGTCTGACGATAACGGTATTCCGTGTATCAGCGGGACACGAAAATCCAATGCAGCCAGTTACTTGTCAACCTTATTGGCTCTTTCTGGTGGTACAGCAGCCGGTGATGTGCTGTCACAGAGCCAGCTTACCACCCAGACTAACGGTTATGGCGGCGCGACGTCATCACTGACCGGGGATGGCGGTAAAGCGGTTTTGGGGCAAGCTGTTGCCGGAGGATTTAAAGCCGTGTCGGAATGGATCAAAGCCCGTTACGGCCAAACCTTTGATGCCGTCTACGTGCCGCCGGGAGCCAGCGTGGCGGTACATATTACCCAACAAATCCCCATTGATTACGACACACAGGGGCGCAAGGTGAAATACCCCTTTAGCCTGGAACAGGAGAACAGCGATGGGCTGGACTGAGAAAGTGAATATCTGTGGAGCCGGTATGTGCAGCGTCAGATTGAAATCAGGTTGTTGGGTTTGCCTGCTCGTAGTGACGACGCTCCTGACCGGTTGCAGCACGTCCAAAGAGGACATGTTGCCATCGGGAGACCAGACTATGCTGGCATTGTGGCAGGGAAAGGCCGCGTCGTCACAGATGACTCTGGAAGCCCGTCAAGTGCTGCGTCGGGGGATCAATGAACGGGAGCAGCAGATTTCGCCTGACTATGCTGAAAGTTATAGTCGTACACAGGAAAATGAAATCAGTCAAACCTTCCCACGGTTACCTAATCCGGACATGGTGATGTATCTCTTTCCCCATTTGGTGGCGGGAAATTCGCCGGTGCCGGGATACAGCACGGTGTTTTCGTTTTACAGTCAGGTGCAGTATGCCCTGCCGGGTGAGCGGACGGTGGCATTGTGATGTGGGCGTGGTTGAATAAAGTTCGCTCGCGTAAAGCGGACAACCACTCGGCATCCCTGAGTGAACCGGCGGTCATATTATCGCCTTCTGTCGGAGTGGCCGGGCGTGAACCTATAAAGCGGCCCGGCAAAATGACGCACGCTGATGAAGTGGCATTGTATAACTCTTCACCGTCTATCATTGATTATTTGCCCTGGGCAGAATACCTGGACGAGGAAAAGTGTCTGTTGTTGGATGACGGTCTGTCAGTCGGGGCGGTTTATACCGTCTCGCCGGTCCCGACAGAAGGACGCCCTGCTGCCCGTCTGGAAGAGATCCGTGACCAGGTGGAGGATACGTTGCAGGACAGTCTGGAGGAAGAAGATATTTCTCCCTGGGTGGTGCAGTTTTTTTGTCAGGATGAAGATGACTCGTCGTCATCGCTGACGCAGCTTCGTCAATATATCAAGCCCTGGGCACAGGGCACAGCCTTTACCGAAACGTGGCTGGCTGAGACTGAACGTCATCTGCGAGGCATTGCCCGGCCTGAAGGTCTGTTTAACGACACATTGGTCATCGGTCAACCTTGGAGAGGGCAGCAACGCCGTACCCGAATGGTCGTTTATCGCTGGGTCCCGGCAGGCCAGAAAGATGCTCTGTCGCCAGCAGCGTTGCTTAATCAGGTCTGTAACCGACTGACGGCCTCGCTGGCCAGCGCCAGCATTTTGTGTGAGCGACAAAATGGTGAACAGGTTCATCACTGGTTACTGCGGTTGTTCAATCCTGGTCCAGATTGGATAGATAAAACGACGTTGTATCAGGCGGCTAGTTATGCGACCCCACAGGCTGGTGAGTGGAAGCCAGATAATGATTTCACCGAAACCTTGTGGTTTACCCCGCCGCGTTCTGACGTGAAAAACGGTATATGGTGGTTTGATAATATTGCTCACCGAGCGGTACCGGTTGAACGGCTGCGTCGTCCACCAGAGCCGGGAACGCTGACCGGTGAAATGGTCAGAGGGGAGAATATCAATGCACTGATGGACTTATTACCCTCAGGTACCCTTGTTTCACTGACCGTTGTCATACAGGCACAGGATACACTGGAACGGGATTTTGACCGGTTGTCAAAAAATGCAGTGGGAGAAAATACTGAATCAGGGCGAGTACGCGCAGACGTAAAAGCCGTTAAGGCTCATCTGGGGCTGAGACATAAACTGTGCCGTTCTGCATTGACCTTTCTGTTACAGGGGGCTGATGTTGACGATTTGAACCGTCGGCATCAGCAACTGGCCGCAACCCTGTTGGTCTCGGGGTTGCAGCCGGTCAAACCCGAATGTGACGTAGCGCCGTTGAACGGCTATCTGCGTGCCTTACCGATGTGTTTTAACCCGCAACGAGATAAGCATCACTGGTATACCCGGTTGACTTGGGTGCAGCATGTGGCCGGGTTGTTGCCAGTGACAGGGCGGGCAACTGGCACGGGTAACCCGGGTCTTAGCTTTTTTAACCGGGGCGGCGATGTGCTGACCTTTGATCCGCAAAATAAACATGACCGCACCCAGAATGCCCATCTGTTGCTGTTCGGGCCGACCGGTGCGGGGAAGTCGGCTACGCTTTGTGCGAGCCTGTCGCAGTTGATAGCGGTGCACCGTCCCCGATTATTTGTGGCGGAAGCGGGCAACAGTTTTGGGTTGTTTGCTGATTACTGTCAACGTCTGGGGCTGAGTGTCAACAAAATCAGCATTAAACCGGGCTGTGGTGTCAGTCTGGCGCTGTTTGCTGATGCTCACCAATTGCTTCAAATGGCATCTTCTCAGCTGGATTTGGCGGGTGAAAAGTCGGCAGAGGCAATTGAAGACGACGGGGACGATGAGCAACGCGATATTCTGGGTGAAATGGAAATTGCGGCCCGCATGATGATCACCGGCGGGGAGAAAAAAGAGGAAGAACGTCTGACGTGGGCGGATCGGGGCATGATCCGTGAAGCTATCATGATGGCGGCAAAAGCGAGTGCTGACGATGGCCGACAGATGATAGCGGAAGATCTGCAAAAGGCATTGTCTGTGATTGCCCGGGACAGCCGACGGGATGAACAGGGGCGATCATTGCGTACCGAACAGCGTCGTGCCCGTGCCGAAGAGATGGCGGGGGCGATGTCAATGTTCACCAGTGGTTTTGAGGGGGAATTGTTTAATCGTCCGGGAACCCCTTGGCCTGAAGCCGATGTGACGCTGATTGACCTCGGTACGTTGGCGCGTGAAGGGTATGGTGCTCAGATGTCGCTGGCGATGGTGTCTCTGGTCAATACCATCAACAATATGGCGGAGCGTGACCAGTTTGAGGACCGGGAAATTAATTTTGTGGTGGATGAGGCGCATATACTGACCACTAATCCGCTGTTGTCGCCCTATATGACCAAAGTGGTCAAGATGTGGCGAAAACTGGGCGCCTGGTTGTGGCTGGCTACTCAGAATTTGGCGGACTATCCGGATAGTGCGGAGAAAATGCTGAATATGGCGGAGTGGTGGTTGTGTCTGACAATGCCGCCGGATGAAGTCGAACAGATAGCGCGTTTTAAGAAGCTGTCTGAAGAACAAAAATCGGTGTTGCTGTCAGCCAGCAAACTCCCGGGCTGTTACACCGAAGGCGTGGTGTTGTCGAAAAAAGTGGAGGCGTTGTTTCGGGTGGTGCCGCCCAGTGTCTATCTGGCGCTGGGTATGACGGAGAAAGAGGAAAAGGCAGAGCGCAGGGCGATTATGAAAGCGCTTCATTGCAGTGAATTGGATGCCGCCTTTGTTGTGGCGCGCAGGCTGGACCGTGCCCGTGGTCTGATATCCGGGGAAGTGGCAAATGTGCGTGATGAAGATCTCTTATCCATGCAGGAGTGTAGGCTATGAATATCAGGGTATTCTGGACGCTTTTGCCGCTGTTAATGCCAGTATCCGTGTTTGCCAGCACAGTGATCTATACCGACACAAGCCATCCACCGCGCAATGCGGATCAACGTGTCCGGGTTGTGTACCTTGATGAGGCCGAACAGCTGCAAGCACAACTGTTCGGTCAGTTATCGGCTGATCCTCAACAGGCAGCCAAACAGGCCCGTCAGATTTTGCAGTCTTCATCGTGGCATCAACAGGGACAACATATCAGTCAGGCTTACCAGGGGTTACTGGATGCCTGGACTCTGGGCCTTAAGAAGTTCCCGGCAGTGGTTTTTGATGATGATTCTGTTGTGTACGGTACGACAGACGTCAGACAGGCCCGGTTACTTTGGGATACCTATCAGCGGGAAAAACAGCCATGAAGTCTCCGAATTTACTGTCATTAGCATGGAATTCCCGGCTGAAAAAGTTCGGCATAGTCCTGCTGCTAACGGTTGTTCTGGCGCCCGTGGCCGTTGCCAGTGTGAATACGGCCCAGATTGTGGCCAGTGCCGCGTCGGTATCGTGCATCAGTTGGCGGATAAAAGGTCTCTGTTACTGGCTGCTGTGTTCTCCCTGGGGGTGCAAAGTGCGTACCTCGATAAAAGTTGAGCATTTTACTCCTCAGGCCGTGGTCTCCGTCTATAACGCGCCTGGCGGTAATCCCTGGAGAGAAATGTCTCTGGTCAGCCAGACTGTTGACGGCGTGTAAAATGCCGTAACGAGAGCACTTTCCGGGATAGCCGTGGGGGGCGGTAATCATCAGCTGAAAATCCCAGGCAACCGGAAAAACAATCTGCATTTTAAATATGCCGATGCGATTGGGCATCCGGCAACTGCCATGATGGGCGGAAAAATTTCGGGGTATGCGTGTAAAAGTGCCGCCACGCCTTTTATGCCTTACTTTTTGAGTACTCTGGACAGCTTGGTTTGGCGGTCCGGTGTGCCAGAGTCGTTTTATCCCGAGGCGCTTATTCCTGGTAAACGTGAGCTGGGGGATTCGTTTCGGGGCAATATGTGGGGCAATATTTATCCGCGAAGCGGGTTTGTGACACAACAGGATGATAATAAAGCGGCTGCGGTAGTAGCGCAACGGGTAGCAGACATTATCACCCGTACTGGGCAGGGGCATGTTTATCAACCCCTGCAAGGGAACCGTAAACAGGGTTACTGGCCACCCGGCAAAGTAGTTGAGAATACGGGTAGCCAAAATCATCAATGGCAACGTTTAGCGCCGAAAATGAGCCCATCTTGTGCTGTTTTTCCGGATAACAGCGGGGAAGCGGCAAAGGACGGGAATTATGTCTTTGCATTGTGGCAACCCTACAGTTGTTGTCAGCGGCGTGGACAGACTTTTCTTTACAGTACCGATTTTTGAGACTGGGATCATGGGATGAGACAACGATTATTTTTGCCTGTATTGATAGCACTGGCGTTTATGACTGTTCCTGTTGTTCAGGCGGCAGGTTTTGCCATTGCGGACAGCCCGATAGGTTACGGGAAAAGCCTGAATGGGGCGGTATCGGATAAGCTGTTTTACAACATAGGTGGCGGATCAGTGATATCGCAGCCGGCGACCCGCAGTCATCTGCAACATCTGGGCGGATTAAACCTCGGTTGGAGCAGTGACCTGATGTGCGGTAACTTTGATTTGAAAACGACGGTAGGGAATCAGCTTAATGGCCTGACTTCGGGGTTTAAAAACCTGATGGGGGAAGTGATACAAGGGGCTACTGGGGCCGTAGCCAGTTTACCCGCAATGGTTATTCAGCGGGCTAATCCCGGATTATATGAAATGCTGACCAACGGGGTGTTACAGGCAGGTATTGCGTTCGACAAATCACAACTGAGTTGCCAGAACATGTCACAGCGTATGATGGATTTCTCGGATAGCAGTAAATGGACTAAAGCGGCGTTGATGGAGGAATATAAAACGTTGGTGAATACCGGTAATGGTGACGCGGTTGGCACGACACAAAAAATGGAGGTTGCGGACGGTACACAAGGTTCAAATTGGATTGGGGGTGAAAAACGGGGAGGAAAAGGGCAGAAAGCCATTCAGCCCATCCGGGATCTGGCAAAAGCCGGCTTCAATATGATGAACAACCTGCCGGCGAATAGCTATGCCAATGTCAACCACACGCAATGTAATGGCGCTGCTTGCCAGAAATTCAAGAACAGTGAAGAAGCCGCCGCTGCAGTCGTCAGGGTGTTAGGTGATCGTTCGGTTCGTACCTGTACTGACAGTCGTCAGTGTACCAGTGGGGGTACCGAAGACCAGCCGGGTGCAAGTGTCGCTGGGACGGGGTTTGCACCGATGCTGGAAGAGGCGACCAGGACCAACATTGAGCAATTGATGAAACTGGTCAGCGGGGAAAATGCGCCTACCATAGTCAATCTGGCAAAACTCAAAACAGGTAGCCTGATGGTGACTCGCGGGGTTATCCAGGCTCTGAAACGTGATCCGGACAGTGGGGCTTTGGTGAGTCGGTTGGCCAGTGAGTTGGCGATGGCCGACACCGTTGAGACTGCGCTCACTATGCGACGAATGTTGATGACCGGCCAGGCAGAACCGAATGCCGCCGCTCAGGCGCAGGCTATGGCAGAGAGTGATCGTCGCATTGCGACACTGGACAGAGAAATTACTGCCCTGAAGAATGAAATGGAGTTGCGCCGGGCGATTGCACAAAATACCGCACTGACCACGCTTGAGCGTGAACAAAATCGAGTTGAAATGAATCTGCAACGGCAATCCACCGATAATACCGACAGTCGTATTCACACCTTGTCCGTGCCGCCGAAAGGGCGTGAAGGACAATAATGATGTCTGAGCAAAGTAAAATCCGGGTACCTACTGGCACTAAACAGAGGTTGATAATGGGACTGAAACGACATTTCAGACGGGGGTTAATCGTCACGTTGATGATGGGGGGCATGTTACTTGTTGCCGCAGCTGGCTTGGCGTATCCGTCTCAGTTCAATACCTTACAACATTGGATGTACACGACCCGTTACGGCTGGCTGGCCTGGCGATTGGCCATGTACAGTGTGATTGCCTGTTTCATGTGGCAGCTTTGGCGATCCCCATTGCCGTTAACACAGAAAGCGGCTCTGAAACGGATTGCACTCATTTCGCTGGGATTTGTGGGATGTTGTGAGTATGTCATGTTCTTCGTCTCCGGAGAGCAGTCATGACAACTTACAGCTATCTGGAATATTTTCTGACCCTGCTGGGCTGGATAGTGAATAACGGTTTGTGGAATGTGCTGTTGGCCACCGGGTTATTTGTGCTGCCGCTGACATTCAAAATGATAGGTATCTGGCTGAAAGTTCGGGAAGAAGGGGAGGATGAAGGAAATAAGGGCATGCTCTCAGTGACCCGGATTGAAAACACCCTGTATGGCGCTTTTCTGGTGATGATTGTTTGCTGTGTGCCGTTGGTCAATGTGAGTCTGAGTACCATTACGTATGATGACTCGCGGGCAAAAAGTTGCGGCACTTGGACACCGAAACCGGCTGAAACGGGTTATGCGTCCGTGATATCGTCGCTTGATGGTAAAACAGCGGCGGCTCCGGTTTGGTGGATACTGGTTCATCAGATTTCTAAAGGCGTCACTCAGGCTGCAATAGCTTCTATGCCCTGCCGTCCCGACCTGAGGCAACTGCGTTTTGAGGTCCAGCATACGCGAATTAATAATCCGGCTCTGGCTCAAATATTACAGGATTTCACCCATGACTGTTATGCGCTAGCAGTGTATCAGTGGAAACGTCGGGACGAAGGAAGAACCCGGGATGAAGCGGTATTACGGGATATTGAATGGTTAGGGTCAAAAACGTTTCTGAATAGTGCGGGTTATTATGATGTGCTTCAGTCAAAAACGCCTCGTTCGGATTTTCCCTGGAAACCGCATCGTGATGACGGTTTGGCTAATACGGGTCAGGGGGGATATCCGACCTGCAAAGAATGGTGGTCAGACAGTCAAGTAGGATTGGAAAAACGAGTGATGGCTCAGGTTGAGCCAGGCATGTGGTTTCGGTTATCGGCAGCATTGAAACTGATGGGCAAAGATACGTCAGAGTACAAAGAAGCGGTGATACGGCGTCTGGTGAGTCCGGCAAGCCTGACCGCATCTCAGGGGGGATATGTCTATGCAGGTTACGGGTGTAACGCGGATTTTACTCTGATGAATTCGGTGGGCCGGATAGCCTCATTGGGTGGGATGTCGCTGGGAAGCTTGGCGGCATTTCCGGCGTTTGATGCAATGCGCCAGGCATTACCAATGGTACAGGCTGTTATACTGATGGCGGTGACTATCATATTGCCCCTGATTATCGTATTTGCTGTCTACGAATATAAAACGGTCGTTACGCTGACTTTTATTGTGTTTGCGCTGAATTTTTTGACCTTCTGGTGGGAATTGGCACGCTGGTTGGACAGCGGGTTACTGGAGGCTTTGTACGGTTCGGATACGCATAGCCGCTGGAATATGGCCGGTTTTCAGAATAGCACAGACGATATCATTATGAGTTTTGTGATGGGGACGATGTTTATTGTGCTGCCGGCATTGTGGATGAGTGCTTTATCTTGGGCTGGAGTTAAAGTTGGTGGAGTAATAGAAAATGCAGGCAGCACAGCAACTAAGGATAGCAAGGCGGCTGGCAGTCAATTAGGTTCTAAGATATCTGGAAAGCTTTAATTGTTACTTAGTATAGCCTGATATGGATGACTGGATAGGGTTACACTTTATCTCAACAGTCATCCGATTCCCATGAATGTCTTTTATAAGTGTCTTTATCCCAATCTTGTTCCCATGAAAAACGTTCATAAGCAGCTTTTTGCTCACTTATATTTGAATTTTTTTTATTCCACATGTTTTGAGAAATTCCTAGTAATAATACAAAGGCCAGTATCACCATTATAGCTATAGCCAATGATCCAAATAGTAATGCAATAACTGAGCTGCCAACAAATAGATAAACTGGTAAATGTCCTATCCAATTGGGGAGATTGTATTTGTGGGCTTTGGTAACACAATGTGCATCCCAAGTACGTAAACGCTGGCGTAAATTACGATAAATCCTGGCAGCTTTTGCTCCCCGAATCTGAGCGCGCATTGTACGTTGTATGTCATTATGGTTAGTCATTGGGTAGTCTCTTGTTGAAACAATGTTCAGATAAATAATATGATTATTTTCTGGTTAGGTTAGCTAAAAGTCTGAGCGGCGTCTATGGTGTGAATTGTAAAACGAGTTGTGTGTTATGCACATTTGCACGGCTGATAAAGTTCATTCACCTGACCCCATCAAAGTGCCGGGTGAATGAAAGCAGTTGGTGAGCGGGGTTGGCGAACCAACATCAGCGGTGTAACTGTGTATAACGCTTATTTAACGAAAGATGGGTAGTCATATTTTTAATCATTATGACATATAAATAAAATTCCAAAATAGCGTTGCATCTTATACTACTCATAATTCTATGTATAACAATGGGTTGAAGAAACTCATGTGTAGCAGAATTATGAAACGTTATTTATAGGTACAAATTTTTTGGTTGGTAAGGTATGTGTAACTCAGCTTACCTTTTCGTTTGTCAAGTTAATATGGGATGTAAAGGATATTGTTTTAGTATTATTGGCAAATTTTAACCATGTATTAAGATATTTTTGCATCGCCAAAATATATGATAACTCTAAAGTTCCCAGAATGGATCTGTATTCCAGCTTTCTGGAAAACCAGCAGAATGTAACAGTGGTATTACTCTTGGGAATTCATGTGTTAAAGTGTGAATATCTTGGCCCACGTTTACGCCCAGTTTTAAGATTTTGCTTAAATGGTGAAGGGTTGCAAGAAAAACATAGATACGATTGTTATTAGTTGGAGGTATAGAAAGGTGTGGGATAATTTCTGCTGGGGCTCTTAAATTTGAATTCCAAAGACGATTATTATGTGCACATTTGTTTCTTACATCTCTTAATCCACTAATCCATCCAACCAGCGTTTCAAATTTTTTTACGCCAAATTCTTTGGCTAAATTGTTAAGGATGTTTTCTCGTTCTGATATTTGAAAACGACGTTTGTCCAAGCAATCGTAAATAACAAATATATTTCCCAATGTTGCTAATTCACCGATAATCCAAAAAGGGGGTAGGGATTTATAATTATCATTTTTCTCATTATAGTACTTTTCCTTATAATGAGTGGCATATTTTTCATTACAAGATGTAAATGAATTTGATAATTTTGAACGTAATAATTTTATTTTATTTGCTTTTTTATTAAAGAAGTTTTTATCGTCGAGATACCAAAATGGATCATCTGTATATTCTGATATAGTGTGATCTAGCCTACTACGAAATTTTATTTCGAGTCGAGAAATTATGCGAAATATGTAATTGCGTAATGATTCATCGAAACGATAAATATCAAGGCCGTTTTCAAAAAAAATGCCATCACGAAATTGCTTTTTTCCTTCTTCATCTTGATACATGAACTGGAATAGATAAATTTTAAAACGATAATAGCTGATAAATGATAATATGTGTTCGGCTAATGCTTTATCTTTGAAATTTAGCCCCTTTTCCTCTAAATCACTAATAAGGTCTATAGGTTTGCGATGCGACTTTGCGTAGGGGATATGAACCATGATTAAAATTCCATAAAAAAAGCCCGCTTACGTTCCCGGAGGAAGGTAGCGAGCGTTGTCGATACTTATGCTACCAGAGAAGAGAAAGATGTCAATAGCATATTGATGGTTTTTTGCCTTAACAGTAGGGTGTTTGACGCTATCTGTTTGTTGCTGTAGGATCCCTGTTGCTGATTGTGGCTATTGCTGCCAGCAACGTGCTAGGGTCACAGATGATGGAAATCATGCTGCTGATGCCGAAAGATATTTGGGGTAAACCCTTTGTGGAGAAATCAACAGGGGTTTTCTCGCTTTTTTAATTAAAAAGGCAAAAATTAGTATACGGAAATCCTATATACAGGCATTTGTTAGTACTATAATCAATCGTACATCTTTTTTGTCTCAACAGAAGGTATATTCATGAGACATGAGAAAGTTTTAAGTCATGTGGTTTCTCAGCATCGTGAACATCAGAAAAACACAGATTTTTGGTTTTTATAGCTGTAGTACTAAATGATGATAGGGGAAGGTTATGCAATCAAAACGCCGAATTTCTGAACTTAAGCAAATGTCCGTAAAAGAGCGCAAAATTGAAGGCATGCGTCGAGCTAAGGCTGCTTTTGATCTGGCTGAACGTACAGGTACGTTAACAAAGCGTCCTGTTATCGTTGAGTGCTGATTTATTCGTTAGATTGATAAAGCTTTGTCAATGACTTCCTTATTGAAGGATGGTGAGTTTTTAGGTTAGTTTGCCAAGTTCGTAATTACTCTTTGGGTGTTCTACCCAATTGATCCACACACTTAGTTCTCCGTGTTGCTTCTTAATGTGCTGCACATTTACTTAGTTATCCAGTTGGCTAAGTGAGAATTGAAAGGTATCGTCATTCTATACCTTGTGTTTACTCTACACTATTATGATCACTAATTGACGGTGTTTAATTTTTTTCTTGACTTATCAGTGTAGTAATGTAAAGCAAAATTTCTTTATCTGTTGATTCATTCCCAGCTAAAGCTATCTTTATTGCTTGTTTAAGAGTTTCTCTAATAGGCAATTCATTGATGGTATCTTCAATTGTAGATGTTTTGGTTTTAGGAGGTTCAGCAAGTATCCCTTCTATACCTTTGCGGTGAATTAGTCTTATTAATGCATCTACATCTTTATCTTCCAATGAATCTAAAATAGATTGCCATGCTGTGCTTCTTTCCGTTGAGCTTTTTAGTTGTTCATAAATGGTTGTGGTTTGATTGTGAGGTTGTAACTGATGATCACCAGTTGCAAGCCAATCTAGGGTGACACCTTCAATATCGCAGATTGATTGAGCTACATTGAGAGCAGGGATTGAGTCCCTTATGATGTAGTTATTCAGTGTTGAATACGATAATCCCCATTCTTTAGCTGCGGTTCTTACACTACGGCTGCCGATAAGATAAAGAAGTCTCTCCTTAAAGGTTTCTTTTTGGTCTTGTTCAAAAGAATCCATATTATGCTGTGCTTCCTTTCTCTTTTTAACCATATAACCACCTGAAAAAACAGATTTCCTGAAATTAATAAGTGAAATTATCTCAATTGAGTTAATATTTTCTTTTCAAGGTCTCAATTTAGATCTATACTATACTCTAGTACAAGTAATCCTATAAATAGGGGTAGCTTGCACTGGTAACCTTTTAGGGGGAACCTCTAAAAACTCTCAATACAAAAAATAAGATCAATTTTGCACTCACCAATAAATGACCTTATTGTGTATGACTTTTTCTTGCTTTTTCAGGGGAAAAAATAAACTCATCGCTTTTTCATCA
>NZ_CAWNWY010000058.1:0-16959 GCF_963878365.1 Photorhabdus sp. HUG-39
TGCTTAAACGCTTAGTCGAAATCGACAGAATGGACGTACTAGACATCATTGATGACGACGGAAGGTTAAAAGCAGTAAGCGAATGGCCGGTAGTTTGGCGTACAACATTATCAGGCTTCGATATTTCAACGACGATTTATGACCGCGATGAAAGCACAGAAGAAACGATTCTCAAGAAAATCAAGTGGCCGGATAAAGTTAAAAATCTTGAGTTGCTTGGTAAGCATGTTGGCGTGCAGGCATTCCGTGAGCAAATTAAAAATGAGCATGATGTTGTCGGAACGTTATCTAATCTGATGGATGAACTCTCTGAGGGATAAACATGAAGCCAGAACATTTAGCGTTATTACGCGATAAGCTCTGGCGGCTAAATCATCTCTACTGGATAACAAACAAGGAAGGGCGCTCAGTCAAATTCAAAATGACGCCAGAACAGCTTGAATACTTCGAGGGCATGCACACACGAAACATCATTCTTAAAGCCCGCCAGCTTGGTTTCACGACTGAGGTTTGTATTATCCAGTTGGATGCAGCACTGTTTGAGGCGGCTAAGTGTGCCTTGATTGCTCACACGTTAAATGATGCCAAGCGCCTATTCCGAGAGAAGATTAAATATGCCTACGGCAAATTGCCGGATGAAATCAAAGCTGCTAACCCTGCAAGTAATGATGCGGTGGGTGAACTGGTGTTTCAGAAAGGCGGATCACTGTATATCAGTACTTCTTTTCGTGGTGGCACGTTGCGCTATCTACATGTGTCTGAATTCGGGAAAATATGTGCTAAATATCCCGAAAAAGCCCGTGAGATTGTTACTGGAGCATTTGAGGCAGTATCAAGCGATTGTTTTACAACGATTGAAAGTACAGCGGAAGGACGAGCAGGCTATTTCTATGATTATTGCCAGTCGGCTGAAAAGGCACAAATTCAAAATAAGCCTCGCTCACAGTTAGATTGGAAGTTCTTTTTCTTTTCGTGGTGGAAAAATCCGCTTTACTCTATTGATCCGGTGGAACCACTACCACGACGATTGATTGATTACTTTGCTGAGTTGTCAGGTAAGCATGACATTCATCTAAATGAGCGTCAAAAAGCCTGGTACTACGCAAAAGAGAAAACGCTTGGCGATGACATGAAGCGTGAATATCCGTCAATATCCGCTGAGGCATTCCAACAGTCTATTGAAGGTGCGTATTACGCAAAACAATTTCGTTATCTGTACGGAAATAAACGCATTGGCATATTACCTGATAATTCTCATCTTCCTGTTCACACTTACTGGGATTTAGGGGTTGGCGACTCAACATCGATCTGGTTTGTTCGTGAAGTCGGCAATGAGTTCCATATTATCGATCACTATTCAAACTCTGGTGAAGGTCTTCGCCACTATATGAAAATATTGAAGGATAAAGGTTACAAATATGGGACTCATAATGCACCGCATGATATTGATAATAGAGAGTTTGCGGGTGATGGAAAAAGCCGGAAACAATTAGCTTATGAAGGCTATGAAATTGATGGTGAAATATATCGAATAAGTTTTAATGTTGTACCAAAACTTTCTGTAGATGAAGGTATTGAAGCGGTTCGTGAAATTCTTCCTTGTTGTATTTTTGATGAGTATAAATGTTCAGAAGGAATATCTCATTTAGAGGCATACAGAAAAGAGTGGGATGACAAGCGAGGATGCTGGAAAGATAAACCACTCCATGACTTCACATCACATGATGCTGATGCATTCAGATACTTTGGTGTATCAAAACGAAATATTAATCGAGTAGCTAAAAATATCCCTTTCAAATGGTAAACAAATGGCAGATTTAAATATTGACTATCACCACCCGGCATACAGCGAATTTCTTTCTGAATGGGAGATGATTGGAGATTGTGTTAACGGCGAAAGGGTGATTAAAAGTCGCGGCAAAAAATATTTACCGCATCCGGCAACTGATGAGAAATCTGATGATCGTGACGGAAAAAGGTATGACAAATATAAAACGCGGGCTGCTTTCATTAATGCAACAGGCAGAACGCTTAATGGATTGCTTGGTATTGCGTTCAACAAACCAGCAATCATCAGGGTATCTGGTCTTGATAACTTGGTTGAAATTGAAAAGGATGCAGACGGAGAGGGGCAGCCATTAACCCAATTGATTCGTGACGCGCTATCACAAAATTTGCAGCGTGGGCGAGCGGGTTTATTAACGGATTTCACTACTCAAGGTATGAAAACTGTAGAGAAGAGCGGAAGACCGATACTTCGTTTGTTTACGGCAAAACAGATAATTAATTGGCGCGTAACTGGAGGTAAAACAAGGCTGGTGGTTCTTAAGTGGCAGGAGCCATTACAGACAGATGGTTTTGAGCTAGTGATGTTTAATTGTTGGTTAGAGCTACGTATTATTAACAATATTGCGTACTCTCGTATATGGTCTGATGAGTCAGGTGACATTTTAGTCGGTGATTTTGTTGCGCTGACAGATAGTAACGGGCTAACAATGAGTGAGCTACCCTGGTCATGGATTGGTTCAGTTAACAATGATCATACGCCTGATCCTCCCCCGTTGGCAGATATCGCATATGTAAATATTAAGCACTATCAGATTGAGGCTGATTTAGCTGAATCTGCCCACCTTGTTGGGCAGCCCATGATCGCATTAACAGGATTAACTCAGCAATGGATTGATGACAATTTACCCGATGGATTTGTTGTCGGCTCACGGAAAGGCGTCAGTCTTCCTGTTGGCGGTGATATGAAGTTTGCTCAGCCAGAAGAGCGTGGGATACAAATGCTACTAGCTGAACGCCGTGAAAGACAGATGGCAATGCTTGGAGCCAAATTGATTGAACGCGGTACCTCAGCAAGAACAGCAACGCAAGCAAGTGATGAAGCACAGACTGATAATAGTGTGCTGTCATTGTGTGCTGGTAATGTAGAGCAGGCATTCAATAGAGCATTTGGGTTTGCAATTGCGTTCACGGGACACGGAGAGGCGCATATTGAGATCAATAAGACATACGAGATATCAGCTATTGATTCATCTACTGTTACAGCTCTCTTAAGTGCTGTTCAATCTAACAATATGCCGCTAAGTGACTTTATTTCATATCTGCAAAGCGTTGGTGCTATTAGTGATAAGAAAACAGTGGAACAAATAGAGCAGGATTTGAGAGATTCAGCGCCAAACCTTTTGGAGTAATCCGTGAAGAAGACTGTTAACGACAGGTTGCGTAATGAAGCAATAGCAAGAAAGTTATTTTCTTGCCGGTATTCTAATCACGTTGCTCGCAGAATGGTTAAAAAACTCAATGAGTTTGACACTGAACTAGTTACTAAGCTGGTAATGGCTCTTGATGATAGTAACTTAAGTGCTGAATCATTCACAGTAAAACGATTTGAATCATTGCTTAGTAGTGTCAGAGAAATAAATAAACAATCAGTGACAGTGGCATTTACTGATTTAGCTGATGAGTTATTGATATTAGCTAAATATGAAGCGGGTTATTATCCATCACTTTTCGAATCATTATTGCCTGATGTTGTTCTGCGACATTATCCGCTAATGGGGATTACCCAGGACATGATTTATGCCGCTATGACGGGAAGGCCGTTTCAGGGCAAGTTGCTGTCTGAGTGGGCGTCAGGTCTTGAGCATGATCGGATGATTCGTATCAATAATGCCGTCAGAAATGGTTATCTTAACGGGGATAGTGCTTATGAAATCGGTAAAAAAATTAGAGGTCATGCAACACTAAATTATAGTGACGGCGCATTGCAAATGAGCAGAGCAAACGCAACCAGCATTGCAAAAACAGCAGTCAGTCACTTGCAGTTAATTGCACGTGATGAGTTTGCGCATGCAAATCGTGACTTGATTGATTGCAAGCAGTGGTTGTCAACGCTTGATAACAAAACGTCAACAATGTGTATTATTCGTGATCACAAGAAATACACGCTTAGCGGTAAACCCATAGGCCACAAAATCCCTTATCTGCAAGGTCCCGGCAGGATACATTTCTGTTGTCGTTCCACTGAAAATCTTGTGACTAAGTCATGGAAAGAGTTGGGTATTAATGCTAACGAAATGACTGTAGGGACTCGTGCATCGATGGACGGTCAGGTTCCGGCCGATATTTCTTATCTGGAGTGGCTTAAGAGCCAATCACTTAAACGGCAAATTGAAATACTCGGTGAAACAAGAGCCAGGCTTATGCGCGATGGTGGCATGGACCCATCAACATTTTTTACAGACAAGGGTGAATTTATCACTTTGAATAAGCTTAAAGAATTGGATGAAAAGGCATTTGAAGATGCTGGATATGAATGATTTTGGTATTTCTTTTAATTCAAATCACGACCTGCTACGGCAGGTTTTTTATTACTTGCAATCTGAGATTGCTGCATCAAACCAGAGGTAATGATGTTTAAGTTTAAGCTAACTAAAGAAGAGTTTGACGTATTAGATGATTCACAAAAGGCATCCTACAAAGAAGCAGGTGGTGTATATCAGCTTCAAATTGAAGGAATGCCAGATATTCCCGATGTGTCTGGGCTTGAGAAAAAAGTTAATGAGCTTCTTAGTGAAAAAAAAGCGGAGCAAGAGAAGCGCCGTGTAGCAGAAGAGGCCGCAAAAAAAGCAGCAGAAGAACAAGCACGTAAGAATGGCGATATTGAAGCATTGGAAAAAAGCTGGTCTGAAAAGCTGTCTGCTCGTGAAAAAGAGTTGTTATCTCAGATTGATGAGAAAGATAGCAGCTTGCGTACTCTATTAGTGGATAACGTTGCTCAGTCTCTTGCAACAAGGTTGGCTGGTGATAGTGCAGCAATTATTGTTCCTCATATTAAAGCACGTCTCACTGTTGAAGATGGTAAAACGCGCGTTCTTGATGCTGAAAGCAAACCATCGGCGGCCACGCTGGAAGATTTAGAAAAAGAATTTCGCAATAACAAATTATTTGCTCCGATAGTAATTGGTAGCAAGGCGACTGGAACCGGGGGTGAAAATCGCCATGTCGTTGCTAGTGGTGGCGGCAAAAAATGGAGTGATTATACGGAAGCTGAACGCATCCGTTTATTCGATGAAAATCCTGAGGAATTTAAACGCCTCGCAGAAACTCAAAATAAATAGGAAATTAACATGGGAAGTGCTTCAACCCGTTTATCAGATATTTTTCGTGGTGATTACTACCAAACTATCGCCCCTCAAAACAGCCCTGAGAAAACAGCGGTCTATGAATCAGGAATTATTACCAACCTGCAACAGCTAAATGATATTGCCTCCGGTAGTCAAGGAACTGCGACTATTAGCTATTGGAATGATTTGGATGCCGATGAATCACCTAATGCATCTACTGATGATCCGGATCAAATCGGCAAAGTTGGTAAAGCTACTCAATCAAGCATGAAGACCAGGGTCTTATATTTAAACAAAGGCTATGGCGTGTCTGACTTAACATCTGAGTTGGCAAATACTGATCCGATGTCACATATCAGAAATCGCTTCGGCACTTACTGGACTCGTCAGTGGCAGCGTTATTTAATCAGTGCAGCCCGAGGAGTAATTGCATCAAATATTACCAACAATGGTGGCGATATGGTTATTCAAGGGGATGAAGTAATTTCCGCTGATAACCTTATTGATGCGGCATTCACAGCCGGTGATGCTGCTGATGCATTCAACGCAATAGGTGTACATTCTATTGTAATGAAACAGATGGCAAAGAAAGATTTGATAGAAACAATCCGTGATTCTGTTGGCCGTATTATCCTGCAAACATATTTGGGTAAACCAATATTTATGGATGACAGTTTGCGTTATGAGGATGGGCGTTATTTGACAGTATTCTTTGGGGCTGGAGCATTTGGGTACGGAAATGGTCAACCACATATGCCCGTTGAACTAGATCGCAAAGCGTCCGGTGGTAACGGTGGAGGTGCCGAGGTTCTATGGGAAAGAAAAACTTACATCTTGCAACCGGCTGGTTTTAGCTGGGGAGGGGAGGAAGATCCAAACAAAACACCTTCAATCGCTGATTTCGCGAACGGCACAAACTGGACGCGCGTATTTGACAGGAAAAATATTCCTTTTGCGGCAGTTATTAGCGGTAAAGCTAAAACCTCAAGTAAGGTAGAAACCAAGCAATAATAGCGGGGCTTCGGCCCCTTTTCTTTTGAGGTCGCAATGATTGATTCGAACCCAAGTTCTCTAGGTTTTAATAGTTATGCTGGAATAGGCGACTTGAGGGATTATGCTGATAGTCGTGGCATTGAGATACCAGATAATAATAAGTCTTTAGAACAAATGCTTACTAATGCTATGGACTACCTTAACAACCAGAAATGGAAAGGACAGAGAACAAAAATAGAGCAAAAGTTACCATTTCCGCGTAAGGGCTTAGTAGTTGATGGATATGAGATTTCATCTGACGAAATACCAAGACAATTGATTCATGCTCAATGTAGGCTGGCAATAGAAGCACTCGATAACGAGCTTAGTCCCACTATTGGTGGTGAAGTATTATCTGAGTCCGTGTCAGGCGTAGTTTCTATCACTTATGCGCCGGGTACGAATTCTGGTTCACCTAAGTTTCCGTGGATAAAAGGTTTGCTTTCTGGGATCTTGTCCACGTCTGACGGCATGCAATTCGACGTATATCGGGGGTGACATGGCTAAGTTCTACCCACAAATGCGCAAAACAGCCGATAAGCTTATTAAAAAATACGGCATGGAATTCGATCTCTTACGTAAAGGTAAGATTAAGGTAGTCAATGGCATTGAGTATTATGATCCGAATAGTTCGTTTAAAGCCACCGGTGTTAAGACTGATTACCGGGCAGATGAAATTGACGGCCAATTAATTCTGGCTGGAGATATCCGCATTGTATTTACGGGTGAAACAGAAATTAAAGTGGGTGATGTTGTCACGGTCGATAATGATAAATATCGCGTTATAAGTAATAATCCATCAAAGCCCGCTGAAACGCTTATTTGTTATCGTGCACAATTGAGAAAATAATATGTCTGATTCTAATCAATTTATGCAAGCGATTAATGCGTTCGTTGATAAATATCAGCGTAATGCTGAGGCTGTCGTTAAAGTTGCAAGTATGAGGATTCTTGCAAAGCTTGTAGATATATCGCCGGTCGGCAACCCTGAGTTGTGGAAAGTAAACAAAACGGCGAGAGATTACAATGATGCTGTATTTGAGCATAACGAAATGCTCAGGTTAGATCCTGATAATCTTACGCCAAAAAGAAAATGGCTTAAAAAGCGGGCTCGCGTCAATGATAGTATGGATTACTACAAGCCACCCGGTTATACCGGTGGCGCATTTCGTGGTAACTGGCAAGTGTCGTTTAATGAACCTGCGGAAGGGGAAACCCATCGTATTGATAAAAAGGGCAATATGACAAAAGCCGTTGGTAATTTGATGATTGATCAGTTTCATGTTGGTATGAAGTCTATTTACTTCACGAATAATCGCCCTTATGCATATAAGCTTGAATTTGGACATTCGTCACAAGCCCCAAACGGAATGATCAGGATAACAGCGGAGGAGGCTGCAAGCATGTTCAGAGAGTCAGCGGCTGAGGTGAATAAGTGAGTACATCGAAGATAATCCGATTAATTAAAGCCTATATTGGTGATTGGGCTGCTAAATATAATTTTCCGGTTGAGTATTCGAATATTGAATTCACAAGTACCGATAAAACGTATTTACAGTGCCATATTATGCCCGCTGTGACTGATAATATTGGTCTTGCATTGGATATGCAGATATATCGCGGGATTGTGCAAGTTAATGTTGTCACAAAATCCGGTAATGGTGAAGTTGAAGCGCTATTCATGTCTGAACAGTTATGTAATTTGTTAAAAAATGGACATGAAATCGTCGATGGTGATTTCAAAGTTTATTTCAATGGCGAGCCGACTGTTCACCCCTGTATTCAAGATCATGTTAATTACATAACACCGGTCAGCGTGCCATATCGCGCTGATGTTAATCGATAAGTATCCCAATCAACATAGCCGCTCTACGCGGTATTTTTTTATGCTTAACACGAGGTGGAAGCATGGCATTTAATATTCCAAATGGCTCGAAAGTTTATATTTCAAATAAACTAGGTGAAGCTGCAAATATTACGGCGGCAACTAATGATAAAGAAGTTGTTCTGACAGTAGATAATTTAAACGATATTAAGGCCGGTGATATCGTACAAATTGATTCCGGTTGGTCAAAAATGAAGGGGGCGTTCCGCGTTAAAGTGGCGTCGGGAACATCGGTTACGCTTGAAGGGATGGACACAACGGATAAAGACAATTTTCCGGCTGGTGGCGCTGTTGGAACAATTCGAAAAGTCATTGCATTTACACGAATCGAACAAGTTTTAACGGTGAGCATCGAAGGCGGTGATCAACAATCGACAACTGTTCAGTTCCTCGAAGATGACCAGGCGCAAAACGTGGATACGTTTAAAAATGCGGTGGTGATGACGTTCAATTTTGCGTATGACCCAACATTACCCGCCCATAGCCTGCTTATTGGGATGGATGAAAGTAAGGAACTGGTGACGGTCTATTTCTTCAACAAAAAAGCCGGTCATGATCGTTATTTTAATGCAACTGTTTCATATCAAGAAATTCCGAAGACTGCTATCAACGAAGTTGAAAATATTGATGTTAAATTCTCGCTGCGCTCTAAGCAAATGATTTATGTGCGTGGTTCAGCAAAAAAGTAACTACGGTATCTGAAGAATCTTCTGATACCGATGAAACAGTAACAAAGAAAAATTCAGATACCGACATTTAACGAAATACAGGTGAACAATGAGTCAGATTACATTAAATCCAAATCCAATATTTAAAGAAGTAGTGAAAATAACAATTCCAGGGGGCGGTGAAGGTGAATTAATTTTTGAATTCAAACATTATCCGTTGAGTAAGCTGGCTGAAATGGAAAAACAGGATGGCATGACGAACGATAAATTCATTATGTCTATTGCGAATGGATGGGGATTTAAAGAGCACGAATTTAATCAAGAAAATCTGGATACATTGCTTGATAATTATCCACACGCATACGAAGCAATAATTACCACGTATTACAAATCTCTTGGTTTATTTAGAGAAAAAAACTAATTGCAGTTGCGCGAGCATTATATATAAAACCCCCTTCTGAATTTGAATTGGAAATGCTCGGTGATATTGCTGAGGATGTTGAAGTCTGGCCTGATGTGTGGGATTCATTCCTGACATTTCAAGCATTATCTACACAGTGGCGGGTGGGTGCCGCTGGCGCAACAGGGCTTGATTACAATGTCTTACATTCAGTCATGGATTTAATCTGCGTAAATGACCGCGCAACTGTATTTAACGATATTAGAGTGATGGAGCGTGAAGCTCTAATAATCATGCATTCAAACAACACCTAACGCCCTGGCATCAGCCGGGGTTTTTATGTGCTTCACACGCACGAATCAAAAGTTGGTCAAGAGATTGATATTGAAGCGTATAATTTTAAATGGGAGATTTCTCCTCTTTTAGTTAACGTAGAAAATCTTAAGCCTGAAGCGTTAATGCTGGTGGAAGAACAATTGAAAGCCGTAACAATGCTTGCTAACAGTTGCGCTGACTATAAAGATTTTGAGTCTCGGTGTATGTCAGCATTCGGAGTAAAAGGGCAGTTAAAATTGATTTATCCAGCCGCATAGCCCACAAGAGCATCTGAGGGCGCTCAAGGTAAGTATCTAGTGCCCTAGTTTGCTTAGGATTTTATATTTATGGTGTAGTAAATCTCATAACTTAGTGTTGATCTGCCATCACAACGATGTACACTAATTAGTAACAAGTTGATGTACGCTAACTAGTAACAAGTTATTGTTACAAAAAATGGTAATAGGGGTGAAAACGTGTCACTTACAATACGTCGGTACTTGAAAGCGGCTGGTAGCATCATGGATATTATGCCATCGACTAATTATATGAAACTTGTATCATCTGAGAGTGATTTAGAGCAAATTCGTAATGATATGGCGGCAATATCACAAGATGTTGCTAAAGTTTTGAGCGCTCAAGGTTATAAAGATGTCAAACCAGGAAAATACAAACATAGTCGATAGTAATGATTCTGAATCCGTAGAAATAGCTGAACGGATAGAGCACCAGTTGATCGAGCAACCAGAGTTAATAGATATGTTGCTCGATAGCCCAAAAATCATGGCTGTTGTTCAGCACAAAGTTTCTCATTTCCAGGGCCCGTTACCTCCCCCAAGCATGTTTCGTGAGTATGAAAATATCCTTCCCGGTACTGCGGAACGGCTGTTGTCATTGTCAGAAAAAGAACAGGCATTCAGGCACGACACCAAAAGCAAAGCCATCCAAGGGGTGATAAATAAAGACAAAAGAGGACAGTGGATGGGATTTACTATCTCCGTTATGATCCTCGTCATAGCTACAATATTTGCAGCACTTGGGAACACCTGGTTCGCTGGAACACTTATTACTCTAGATCTTGTTGGTTTGGCGGCCGTCTTTGTTGCTGGCCGGGCATTTAAATCTGATAGTTAAATTAACCCGTCAAGTCGCTTTCTGTTTCTAATACATAATCAACCTATGCCAGCCTAGTGCTGGTTTTTTTTGTTTTTGAGGTCAGCATGTCTGATATAGCAACTATTTCTTTGAGACTCGACACCGCTGATTTAGAACGCGGAAATCAGGAACTAAACAAATTTCAATCTGTTGCTGAAAAAGCAAGTAAGGCATCAACTGGCCTGAATGATAATTTTAAAGTTGGTGCTGAAATCCGCGAAAAGCATATAAAGAGCCTCAGGGATGAGTCAGACGGCGTATCTAAAGAAGCTGAATCATTTCAAAAGCTCATTAATAAAATTAGCCCGGCAACAGCGGCTCTTAACAAATTAGATGAGACTCAACGGCGTCTTAATCGACTGTGGAGGGATGGGAGTGTCCCGGATGATGATTATAAAAATTACCAAGAAATATTAGCATCGACAGAAGTCAGGCTTGGTCGATTTGCTCAGGCTGAAACAGAAGCGGGTAAAGCAGCCCTGATTAATGCAGATAAGTTAAGCAGAGCCCGCAATGATTTTGCTAAGAAACTCCATGAGCAAGTTTTTTTATACGGTGCTTCAAAATCACAGATGCTGGAGTATAAAGCCGCTCAACTTGGTGTATCAAAGGAAATGACCCCTCTGATAACTCAAATTAAACGTCAGGAAGAAGCGGAAAGAAGAGCGACAGAACAAAAGAAAGCCGCAGAAATAGCTTCAAGGGGATTAAAGAGAGCACTAGCAGAACAAGCACAAGAGGAGCGGGCTGCAACAACGGCGGCAGAAAGAGCGCACAGAGAAAGGCAGGCATTTCTTGCAAAGTTAAGAGACGAAGTTGCAACGCAAAACATGAGCCGTCAGGAGCTATTAAAGTATCGCGCCGCTCAACTGAATGTTAGCTCTGCTGCTGATATCTATATTAAAAAGCTATCAAAGGCGGGTAATGCAACGCATGATTTTAGTTTGAAAACTTCAGCGGCAAGAAAAGAGCTTGGTGTGATGGTTGGTGAGCTTGCACGCGGGAATTTTGGTGCATTGCGTGGCTCAGGTATTACGCTTGCTAACCGGTCTGGGCTGATTGATCAGTTGTTCAGCTTGAGAGGGTTAGCTATTGCAGGGCCAATTGGGGCGGCGTCTGTTGCATTGTATGGTTTATATAAAGCATATGATGTTGCTGAAAAAGAAAGCAGTGCATTCAATAAAGCCGTGATCTTAACTGGTAGCTACTCTGGAGTGACGGCTAGGCAACTCGCTAGCATGGCGAGTGAAGTTGGTAAAAGTAACAGTACTGTTGGAGAAGCATCGGAAGTTCTGAGTAAGCTAGCTGGTGCCGGTGTTAGCTCATCAGTGAATTTAAAAGCCGCAACTCAGTCAATAATAGAGTTCAGCCGCTATTCCGGTCAGTCAATTAATGATTTAGTTAAGCAGTTTTCACAACTTTCTGATGATCCTGCTGGGGGTTCACTTGCTTTAACCAAGAATATGCATTACTTGACTGCTGCACAATATCAGCATATTGCTGCATTGCAAAAGGAGGGCGATAAGGTTAGTGCAGTGGCGGCAGCTACAGATGCTTTAAATGGAGCAATAAAGCGTAGAGCTGATGAAATCCGCACCAATATGGGAACCTTACCAAAGTTTTTTGATGAAATAGAGCGTTCGGCATCAAAAATGTGGGATGGAATAATGGGCCTTGGAAGAGACCCATCTGATGCAGAAAAAAGAGCAGAATTAGCATTAAAAATTAGGTCAGCGGAAAACGACCCGCGCCGTTACAATGGTAAGGGTAAAGGGCTATCTTATATAAGTAATGATACTTTAGCACAATGGAAGAAAGAGTTAGCTGCAATTGATGAGCAAGCAAAGAAAAAACAAAATATTGCAAAACTTGATCAAGATGCAATTGATGCTCAATTAACATTAACAAAATTAACTGAAGCTGGTGTAACAGCAGCCGAAAAGAGAGTTAAAGCCACTAAAGATCTTAATGAGGCTATTAAAGACAATGCTAAAGCCGCCGCTGAGGGTAGGGCTAAATTATTTTCTAAGGAGGAAATAGATAAAGCGAGGGCTGGCATTGAAAGCTTATATAAAGACCCAGCAACGCCAAAAGTTAAATCTTATAGACCGGATGCAGGTGTTAGAACTGAGGACGCTGCAAATAGGCAGCTTTTAACTCTTCAAGCCCAATACAAAGTATTGCAAGATCACAAGTCGATTAATGACGTAATTAGTTCTCAACGTAGGCAGCTTTGGGAAGAGCAAGCCAAGTTTTCTGTTATTGAAGATGCGGCAAATAAGAGAAAACTCACTAATGATGAAAAGTCACTTCTTTTAAGTAAAGACGCTATTCTTGCCGAAAAAGAAAAGCTGGCAAATATAGGCGATCAAATTGAGAAGCAGAAACAACTCAATTCGATGAGAGATACAGCCGCTAAATTCATTGATCAACAAGAAGCGGCTACTAATTCAATATTGAGTAGTGCGGGCGTTAGCGACAGAGAAGGACAAAGAAATAGAGAGAGAGAACAGCTTAAGCTATCTTCTAAGAACCCTGATTTCGATAAAATGCAAGCCGCACAGGATGATCGCTACAAAAAAGAGGATGAACTTCGCGGTAATTGGGAACTGGGCTTTAAAAAAGGATTTGCTGAATATCAAGATGCTGCAACTAACGTCTACGGTAATGTTGCCAATATCGCTCAAAATGCTTTCACTGGAATGGGAAATTCATTTAGTGATTTCCTGACAACAGGCAAAGCCAATTTCAAGGATTTTGCAACATCTATACTCAAGCAGATAACCCAGATGATCACTCAAATGCTCGTGTTTAAGGCGATAGAGGCTGGGGCTAGTGCTTTTGGTTTTTCTCTTCCAGGAATGGCATCGGGTGGCTATACAGGACAAGGTGGAAAGTTTGAGCCGAGAGGTATAGTTCACGGCGGCGAGTTTGTATTTACGAAAGAAGCCACCAGCCGAATCGGGGTTGGCAATCTGTACTCTATGATGCACAGTGCGCAGGGATATGCTAACGGTGGTTATGTTGGCAGCGCTCAAGCACCGATCAGTCAAGCATTGCAGCCTGCGCCTCGGTATGGGTTAGTTCCTACGGCTGGTGGTGTAACAGTCCAAACTAATGTTTATATTGATGGAGGTTCTCAGCAAAAAGGCTCTGATGCAGCGTCTATTGATATGTCCGGTATTACAAAGCAAATTAACGGCGCGATAGACAAAGCAATCACTGTACAGCTAACAAAAACCGGCTCTCCGTTGTGGAATGCCACATACGGTAGGCGTTAACTAAGTCATTTTTATATTATGAGGTAAATAATGGAAAAGCGTATTGAAGAGTTAGAGAAAAAGGTTGGCGATCTGGAAAAGCAGCTTGCAGAAACTATACAAGCTACTTTTTATTACAAGGATCTACATCAAAAAGCGATAAACGACATGAGACTTTGCGCCGGTAGTTCAAGCCGGAAAGTGGCTGCAAACGTAAAATACGTATAAACAGCGACGTGTCATGATATCTGGGGTATCATTTACTTGGTTTTGTCCCCGACAGGGAAGAACTCTTGTATCCACTTCACTTCTTCGTCTAAGCCTATTTCTTTTGCCTCTTTAATGATGGAGTCTCGATATTCTCCATGGAGTTTACTTATCATTAAGCCGTAGAGGATCTTCAATTTAGCTATTTCGTTTGCTGCATCAGTTAGGTTTTTGAGCCCGACTTCAAGCTGAAGATCTACTGGTTTTATAGGCATACCTTTTCCTTTATTCAGAGGTAATCAGCCATCCCTCTGTTGTGGTTAAGATTTGGCTGAATACTTAACTTAACTTAGCTTAATGAATATTTATTGGAACCCTGACATCTGATCAGACTGACGATAAACCAAGTTCATACGGACGTGATTTTGCATTGATTTGCAACCGATAGCGGTTAAACTCTCATCACTTAAATGAAATGCGAAACGAGGTGTGTGATGAAAAGATTAGCTGTTTTATTGATGGGATCGGTTTTGCTGTCTGGGTGTGCCAATAACGTCCCTTTGGAGAAACAAACTCAATCAGGAAAACCGGAAGGCATGTACACCAACACAACGAAAGAAGCTGTTAGGGATTCATTGGTGGCATACTGTAACGAAAAAGGATTTACGGTTGTTGAGTCGTCAACATCTTCTGTACTTTGTTCTAAAGAAACAGAAGGCGGTAGTGCTATCTTAACTCAGCTAATGATTGGTAATAGTTACTCTACAACTCCAGTAGGTAAAATAAGGTTTACTATTGGCAATACAGGTGATTCAATTAAAGTTTGGGCTGATATGTGGGTTGAGACACAAATGGCGATGGGGCAAGTAAGACAAATGCCAATAACTGATAATGGATCGAGAAATGCAGTACAGGAGAGATTGGATTCTCTAAGGCCATAATAACCACAGGGCGAGAGAATGAAGGCTATATTTTGAATAAGTCACTTAAATGAAGCATTATTCAATACTTGAATAGCTTTTGGTTGGGTGTTTTTTATTCGCATTTGGATTTTGTTATGTGCAATTTAAGTTCAAAAAACGTTCACAGCCTCGCCCTGATAATAACCATTACTGATAATATAAATAACATTAATAATGGGGATGGTATGTGTAACTGAAAAATGGCATTTCTCAATATTTTAGATTAATTTATAGATGGGAAAATTCAAGGATAGTCTGTTAAACTTGGGTACCTATGTTATCTGTCTGCTTTATATATTTCTAAAATGAGGGGTAATAATGAAAGGGTTGGGTTGTTTCTTGCTGGCTATCGGTTTTGTTTGGATTTTTATTGCTTTTAATATGGATGTGAGTGTTGCAACAGAACACGGTGACAGAGTTAATAATATCGGGTTGATTGCTTCAAGGCAGAATCACATCTGGCTAGGAATCTTTATTTCATTCTGTGGGTTAATGATGATGATATTTGGTGGCAAGAGACAACGGATGGAAGGTGATGTAAAGTGCCCTTATTGCGCCGAATTCATCAAGTCTGGCGCCATCAAGTGCAAACATTGCGGTAGTGATGTTCAGGCGAAAATGCAAGCGGAAGAAAAAAATAGTTTCAGACCAATAGATATGCCTATTGAAAGTTTCTTTATTAGGAGAAAAGTTGGATTTGATGTCAATGAAGATAATATTAAATCGATGGTAGAAAAAATAAAAATTGCCAATCCAAATGTTGATAACTCGCTGATTATTAATAGATACAGAAATGATATCAGATTAATCATGGCTAAGCTCCCACCTCAAACTAGAGATGAATTTTATGAAAAATACAAATATTGGATTGGTGAATAATAATTAAATGCATTTGTCTTGCGGTTATCGATAAAGGATGTATCTGTCAGTACATCCTTGGCTTGAGAGAGTTAGATTGGACAATTAGAAATTCTCAGACTGTGCAATACTCGCCAGTTATCCAGATAAAGGCGCTTTTAGTAAAACCCCACCATCGTAGCGGGGTTGCTTTTTACCTATCACAAGCAGTTTAAGAAGCGGGTTTGATTAAGCTTTCTGCTGGTATCCCGAACATTTTATGTAAGTTCCATACCATCGGTAGCGTGAGGCTACGTTTGCGATTAAGTATTTCGTATACACGATTGACTTTACCGATGGCGGGTACCAGGTCTTTTGCTGTTAACCCAGATTGCTCCATTCTGAATTTTATGGCCTCAATAGGGTCAGGTGGATCAATCGGGAAATGCTCAGTCTCATAGGCTTCAATCAGCAAGACCATGACTTCCATGTAGTCAAATTCGGGAGAACCGATTTCAGGCTGATTATCAAACATTGGTGAGATAGCTTTTAATGCTTCTTGATAGTCTTGTTCGGTGCGAATGGGCTTAATATTCATAGCTTACTCCGGCTCAATTGTATTGGCATCTATAGCATCGTATTGTTTATGTGTGCCGATGAATTTTACGTACACCCAGCCAATCGGGTAAAAAATAGAAACTATTAGACGATAACTATTTCCTTTAATATTAAATACCACGCGATTGTTTTTCAGGATACTCGCATTGCGGTACTGAGCTTTAATTTCAGCAGGGGTTTTCCACGCCGCTTTCTTAGCCTCGTCAACCCATGCCTTTAACTGTTGTTCAGCATCGGGATAGATTTCCCAGAACTGCTTTAATGTACTGACTGAGATAATTTTCATAAAGTCATGGTAGTCCCATTTTGGGACTGATGCAAGTATTTTGTTCACTACCGCACAGGCAGCTTAAAAGGTTACAACCCCCAAGTCAGGGATGGCACAATGTATGATTTAGGCAGAGGATTAAAAAAACTATGTCAAAGATAGGTAAAACCGAATTGACGATTCTCAATATAAGAACGAATATTAGTTATATGGCACTATT
>NZ_CAWNWY010000059.1:0-14823 GCF_963878365.1 Photorhabdus sp. HUG-39
CTTTAAAGCTCAAAGATGGGTTGTCGGGAGGACTCATAGCTGGATGAATCGCTTTCGCCGGATACTGATCCGATGGGAAAAGAAGGTCGAAAGCTATGTTACATTTTGCATGCGGGATTATAGTCTGGAACAAAACCCTATTGGGATAGGCTTTTAATGCGATAGAACCAATTCAACAGTTATTTTAATTATATTCTGGATTATTTTATTTTTCCTTAAGTTACATGAGTGACTATTATTCGTGTATTAATTTTATGTCTTATAATTTTATTGGCGATTCTTTTATTACCTCTTGTCAATTTCTTCATTAAATGTTAATTTTTATTAAAAATATTATCTACCCTATTTAAATAGTTATGTTATTATTACTTACGATAATTAGAACATGGCAACCGCATGAATGCTCAAATAAAAACAGAACGAATGGTATTTAAGCTATTCTAATAACAGCACTTGTTAATTTGCTTTAAATACAATCCATATTTGCGTTATTTTTGTGTTAATTGTGTTCGCAAAATGTTCATGCGGTTGCCCTGGTAATTAGAATATGCATTTCTCAGTGATGATTAACTTTATCAAAATATACATTATTAAATGGCTTGGATATGTTGTGATTTAAGTTACGTTCAGCTGTGAAATGAAATCTGATTAGAAAAAACTTGATGCTTTATATTGATGTTACTATTAATAGTGTGCTAATAATGAGAATGGGTTATTATGAATTTAATTAGATATCTTTGCGCTCACTCTTGGAAATTGCTGTGTTTTTCTATGGTAAGCGCATTAGTAGCTGGAGGTGCTGCAGCCTCACTGGTTGGTCTGGTGAGCAAAGCAATTGAGTCTCCTGGCTACTCTGTTTCATATATTTTTTTTATATTATGTTTAGTCTATTTTTTTAGTAAAGCTACTGCAGAGATTGCGTTGCTACATTTGACTCAATCTGCAATATTATCACTACGTATCAATCTTAGTAATAAACTACTGCGAACACCGTTTAAAAAGCAGCAAGAGCTTGGACGCCATGGTCTGTTAGCTGTTTTAACCAAAGATGTTGATGTGTTTTCAGATTCATGTAGGTTTGCGCCAATAGTGTTTGGTAATACCATTCTTATTGTGGCTTGTCTTAGTTATTTGGCCTGGGTCTCTTGGGTGCTATTTTTAGTCCTGACTGTATGTTTCGGTACATTGATGTATGGATTTCACATTTTAGAGAAAAATCCCTCTCAGATGATGGACAAGGTTAGAGAGCAGATTGATAATATTTATCTTAATTTTCAAAATCTTATAAGTGGAAGTAAGGAGCTACAGTTAAATACTAATCGTGGTAAATTATTTGTTAATCAAGTTATTATGCATGGTGCTGAGAATTTAAGAAAAATATTTATAAAGAGTCATGCCAGATGGGCATGGTTAGTAAATTCAGCAGATACTATGTTTTACGTAATAATTGGTTTTATGGTTTTTGTGGTACCCATTTGGTGGCCGTCTGAACCAGGTGTTCTTGTCTCGGTAGTCTTGGTTATGCTCTTTTTAGTTGGCCCTATTGGTGAAGTTATGGGGGCTATACCCGAATTACGCACGGCGGAAGTATCCTTGAAAAGAATGCGACAACTAGATAAGGATTTGCAGGAATCTCAGCTTGTATACTCTGATAAGCTTAACCCTTTCTTAGAAGTAAAGGAAAACAAGGTATTACTTGAATTACAAGATGTTGTTCATCACTACTCAAGTGATAAGGAAGATAGCCAATTCATTCTTGGGCCATTAAATCTTAAAATACACCATGAAGAGATTGTTTTTATCATAGGAGGTAATGGCAGCGGTAAAACCACTTTGGCAATGTTGTTGGTTGGTTTGTTTCAATGTGATTCTGGCTCTATTATATTAAATGGTGTAGAAATGAACGCTTCTAACAATGAGTATTATCGACAGTTTTTCTCTGCCGTTTTTTCTGATTTTCACTTGTTTGAAGAATTACTCACTATAGATTTACATATTACTGATAAAGCCACTCACTACATTCAGAAATTGGGTATGGATCATAAAGTAAAAGTAGTAGATGGAAAATTCTCTACCATAAATATATCCACTGGTCAGCGTAAAAGATTAGCTTTAGTATCTGCTTATTTAGAGGATCGTCCTGTTTATATCTTTGATGAATGGGCAGCAGATCAAGACCCGGTTTTTAAAAAAGTATTTTATACAGAATTATTACCTGAATTAAAGGCGCGTGGCAAAACCGTTATTGTTATTACTCATGATGACTCTTATTTCGGAGTGGCAGATAGAGTAGTGAAGTTAGAAGATGGACATATAAAAGATATCTAAATTCCTTATATGGACGTCAATTTGAATTCAGTTGGTGTCCATATATCTATTTGGATTATTCAAAATAAATTACACCCTATTTTTTGACTATTTAATTTCTTTGGGAAATACACTTGAACACTTGTGGCGTTTTTATGTCGAGCTACTTTTTCTATATGAGGAATGGATATGACGAACACTATTTTTAGGGAATTAGAATCTGATGTACGTAGTTATTGTCGAACTTTTCCTGCGGTTTTCTCTAAGGCAAAAGGTTCAGTTTTATATGATGCAACGGGGTGCGAATATCTCGATTTTTTCGCCGCAGCGGGTTCTATGAACTATGGACATAATGATGAGGATATGGTTGAAGCAGCCATTAATTATTTGCGCAGTGATGGAATTATTAATGGACTAGATTTGAACACTGAGGTTAAGGCAAAGTTTCTGGAGACTTTTAATGAGCTTATTTTGAAACCGAGAGAATTTGATTACAAATTACAATTTACTGGCCCTACAGGGGCTAATGCAGTTGAAGCAGCACTCAAACTGGCTCGTAAAGTGACTAATCGGATAAACATTGCTTGTTTTTCTGGTGCCTATCATGGAATGTCTTTAGGAGCTCTGGCGATGACGGCTAATGCGGCTAAGCGTGCATCCATGATTGTGCAACTACCCGGAGTAATCCGTCTGCCTTATGATGGGGCTGTAGGCGGTGGAGTTGTTAGTCAGTTACAGTTACTGGAGGATATGTTTTTCCGGCCTGGTTTTGGTATTGATCCCCCAGCAGCTTTTTTGCTCGAATGTGTTCAAGGGGAAGGGGGAGTGAATTGTGCCTCGGATGATTGGCTCCGAGGGGTTAGCTCATTAGCAAAACGGCTTGGCGCGTTGCTGATTGTTGATGAAATTCAAACTGGTTGTGGTCGTACTGGTACTTTTTTTAGTTTTGAACATGCAGGTATAGAACCGGATGTGGTTTGCTTATCCAAATCTCTAAGTGGTGCAGGCTTACCGTTTTCTATCAATCTTATAAAGCCAGAAATTGATATCTGGGCTCCAGGTGAGCACAACGGCACTTTTCGTGGTAATAACTTGGCGATGGTGATGGCAACGGTTGCATTGAAGAAATTCTGGAGCACACCGAATTTTGCCATTGAGGTGACGGATAAAGGTCATGCCCTAGCAAACCAATTACGGCAGGCCTTGGCTTCTGTTGCGGATCAGGTTGATATTGTTGGGCGTGGTCTAATGTTAGGCTTGCGTTTCAGACAGCCAGAACATGCGCGTACTATCGCAGCCAAGTTGTTCCGAGATGGTTTGCTAATTGAGGTATGTGGTCCATACAGTGAGGTACTGAAGTGTATGCCTGTACTTACCATGGAATGGGCGGTGATGCTGGCTGCAGGTCAGCGCATCGCGCAGATGGTATTAAACACTTTGCTTAACGACTATTCAAGCTCATCAACGCTATTAACTCTTGATGAGCAATACCTGCCTGTTTAGGTGCTGATGAATCCTATGAAATATAGTTATGGGGTCCCAATTAAGCCCTAATAATTTTAAAACGATCTATGTATTTTTATTGTTTTTACTAGGTTGTTATTTTCTGGCTTTATAAAAAGGTATCGAAAAATGAGTCGTTTAGATATTTTCTCTCCGAACCATCCCCTATCCACAGCACAAAGCAGCCGTTGGCTTCAGTATCAGTTAGACCCTGTCGGGAAAGGGAAACACAATAGTGCTTTTTGCGCACGAGTTAAAGGTTTAACTCCTGAACGTTTGACAATTGCATTAAACCAACTGCTGATGCGCCACCCTATGTTACGTGCTAGTTTTAGTCTAGATGATGGAGAGTTGGGCTATCGTATCAGTGATAATATTAGCATTAATGTTCACCAGCATGATGCTCAACAGATCAACACTGAAGTTCTTCAACAGCAAGTGGCAAAGGAATGCTGGCATATTTTTGACCTAGATAAACCGTTACGGATTCATGCCTGCTGGTATCAATGCAACGAGCAAGAGTCGGTTATGGTGCTAGTGTTTGACCATATTGCGGTTGATGGTTGGTCCTATTGGATGTTACTAGAAGAGCTGGGGTCATTGCTGTCATTACAGGAGCTAGAGCCTGTGCCAACCAACAGCTTTCAAGACTATGTTGCTTGGCAGAAACAGTGGCTGCAAAGTTCTGGAGCTGTTGCACAAGGTCATTTTTGGCAACAAGCGTTAAGTGGAGAGCTACCTGTGTTGCAATGGCCAAATAAATGCAGCAACACCAAAATCCCAGAAAGACAAACACTGATAAAGATGCTGCCGCTTGAGCTGGTGTCTAAGTTGCAAGTGGTAGCATCACATTATGGTGGTAGCTTGTTTGCTATTTTTTTGGCGGCATACCAAATATTGCTACATCGTTACACTGGGTTAGATGACATTATTGTTGGTACCATTATGCCAGGGCGTGGACGTGCGCGTTGGGGCAGATTAGTGGGTGAATTTATCAATCCAGTGGCATTGCGTTGTCATGTGGGTGATGATATTACAGTAAGCGAGCATATTCGTAGATCACAATATCTTATCCGTCAAGGTGTTGAAAATCAGAAGTATCCATTTTCCCAAGTATTAGAACAGATTAGATTTCCTCGTCAGCCAGATATTCATCCCATTTTTCAGACGATGATGAATTTTCAACAGGCAAGGTATGCCAGCAGCGAACTACTGTCTTTGTGGATGGAAGGAAACCTAAGCTCCTCTATTAGTTGGGGAGGCGCTGAGTTATCGGCATTCCCATATCCCGCTTATGCTGATACATCTGTACCACTTATGGTGAATGTGCTGGAAGTTGACGGGCAAATTCGTTGTGATTTCCGCTATAGTACGAGCGAATTCGATGTTGAAATTATAACGCAATTGATGGGACATTTATTTACCTTACTTGCACAGATGGCCGACGATGAGCAACAGAGGCTAGCCAGCCTAGTATTGCTTAGTGAACAAGAGCATCGACAAGTACTTTTGGGTTTCAACAACACAGCAAAAGCTTACCCTCAAAAAAATAGTTTGATTCATCAACTGATTGAACAGCAAGTTGAGCGAACTCCTGAGTCCATTGCCTTGCGTTATGGCGATGAAGAATTGAGCTATAGCGAGTTGAACTGTAGGGCCAATCAATTGTCACACTACTTAATAGAATTAGGTGTCGGCCCGGATGATAGAATAGCAATCTGCGTAGAACGCAGTATGGAAATGGTCGTGGGTCTGCTGGCTATCTTGAAGGCCGGTGGTGCGTATGTACCACTGGATCCGAGCTATCCAGAGGAACGACTGAGTTATATGTTGGCCGACAGTCAACCGCAGGTAGTGCTGACGCAGAGCGGGCTACTTGGTGTGTTACCGAAGGTATCAGTACCAGTATTGTCATTGGATGTTGAGTCACCTGTATTCCAAAAGCTGTCAATGCACAATCCTGATGCAACAGTATTAGGATTGAAACCGAATCATCTAGCTTATGTGATCTATACCTCGGGTTCGACGGGGCATCCCAAGGGAGTAATGAATGAACATAAAGGAGTGGTTAACCGTTTATGTTGGGCACACCAAGAGTACCAGCTACGGGATGATGATGTAGTATTACAAAAGACGTCATTTGGTTTCGATGTATCGGTTTGGGAGTTTTTCTTACCTCTGCTGGCTGGCGCTCAACTGGTAATTGCTCGCCCTGCTGGGCATAAAGATCCGCTTTACTTACTGGAGGAAATTGAACGCAGCGGTGTCACAACTATACATTTTGTTCCTTCTATGTTGCAAAGCTTTGTCAGCATGGTACCAGCAGGACGTTGTCGGTCATTACGCCGTATTTTATGCAGTGGTGAAACGTTACCATACAAGTTGCAGACTCAATGTCTTAATTATTTCCCACATAGCGAACTGCATAATTTATATGGTCCAACTGAAGCCGCGATTGATGTTACCTCTTGGTTGTGTGTACCAAACAAATATGTAAGTTTGGTACCCATTGGTCGACCGATCAGCAATACCCAAATCTACATTCTGGACGACTATAACCAGCCAGTACCAATTGGGGTGGCCGGTGAGCTCCATATCGGTGGGGCTGGGGTAGCGCGTGGTTATTTAAACCGCCCGGAATTGACGGCAGAGCGCTTTATTGCCGATCCGTTTAGCGATGAACCAGCGGCCCGGCTCTATAAGACCGGCGATCTGGGCCGCTGGTTGCCGGATGGGAATATTGAATATCTTGGGCGCAATGACTTCCAGGTCAAGATCCGCGGTTTTCGTATTGAGTTAGGCGAGATTGAAGCCCGGCTGGCGGCCTGTGACGGTGTGCGGGAGGCAGTGGTGGTCGCCCGGGAAGACGCGCCGGGTGACAAGCGGCTGGTGGCCTATCTGGTGCCGCAGGCCGGAATGGGGCTGGACGCCGCAACGCTGCGGGCTGAGTTAAGCACAAGCCTGGCGGACTATATGCTGCCCGGTGCATTTGTGGTACTGGAGGCGTTACCGTTGACACCGAATGGCAAGCTGGACCGGCAGGCATTGCCGGCCCCGGACCAGAGTGCGGTGGTGACACGGCAGTATGAAGCGCCATAGGGTAAGCTTGAGCAGCAGCTGGCACAGATTTGGCAGGACTTGTTAGGCGTGGAGCGTATCGGCCGCCACGACAACTTCTTTGAGTTAGGCGGGCATTCTCTGTTGATCGTCAGTGTGATCGAGCGATTACGCCTGATGAATTTGCACCTAGACGTGGGAACCGTTTTTGCCGAACCAACGCTGATGGCGATGGCTGCCCGTGTCAGCAAGGAGGAAAATATCGCGGGCGAGGGTGTTCCCGAGAATCGTATCCCCGGAGATACCCAGGTTATCACACCGGAGATGCTGCCGCTGATTATGCTGAGTCAACCCGAGATAGACAGCATTGTAACTGACGTTGCTGGTGGCGCTGCCAATATCCAGGATATTTATCCACTCGGCCCGCTACAGCAAGGTATCCTGTTTCATTATTTATTGGGGGGGGAAGAAGACCCTTACTTATTGCACACTATAATGGCGTTCGACAGCCGACAGCGTTTGGATGGCTTTTTGGCTGCCTTGCAACGGGTAATCGACCGTCATGATATCTTGCGCAGCGCGGTGCATTGGAAGGGATTACCGGAGCCGGTGCAGGTGGTGTGGCGTCAGGCGCCATTGCGGGTTGAAGAACTGAGCTTATTGGCGGGGGAAGATGCAGAACAACAACTGTATCAGCACATTGACCCACAGTGGGCACGGTTGGATGTGACCCGAGCGCCATTAATGTCGGCTAGTATTACACAGGATTCGCAGTCCGATGAATGGCTGCTGGCGTTACTGAGCCACCATCTGGTGTGCGACCATCTCACGCTGGAGTTAATGCTCCATGAAATTCAGATATTCATACAGCAGCAAGAAGAGCGCCTACCGCATCCTTTACCTTATCGCAATTTTATTGCACAAGCACGTTCGGTACCGCAGACAGTACATGAGGCGTATTTCCGGCAGCAGTTAGGTGATGTGGACGAATCAACCGCGCCCTTTGGGCTGTTGGATGTGCAAGGAACAGGCACTCTGGTTGTTGAAACGCGCGGCTATGTAGAAACGCGGTTGGCTCAAGCCGTACGTGATTGCGCGCGGCGGGAAGGCGTCAGTGCGGCGGTGTTATTCCATGTGGCATGGGCGCAGGTCATGGCACAGTGCAGTGGCCGGGATGACGTTGTGTTTGGTACCGTGTTGCTGGGACGATCGCAAGGCGTGGCGGGTGCGGATCAAGTGCTGGGTATGTTTATGAATACTTTGCCGGTACGGGTACGGTTGGGCAAGCGTAGCGTATGGCAAGTAATGCGCGAAACATACCAACACTTAAGTGAGCTGCTGACGCATGAACAGGCCCCGCTTTCGCTGGCTCAGCGTTGCAGCGGTGTGCAGGCCCCACTGCCGTTGTTCAATAGCCTGTTGAACTATCGGCATAGCCCAGGCGGGGCAGATCAGCAGAGCGTGTGGGAGGGGATACGCTGGATTAGTGGGGAAGAGCGTACCAACTACCCGCTGTCATTGGACATTGATGATTCAGGTCAGGGGTTTGAGCTGACGGTGCAAAGTCGTGGGGAGGTGGCACCGGAGCGGATTATGGCCTATGTGGAGACGGCGCTGAAAGGGATAGTGACGGCTTTGTGTTCGGCACCTGACACACTGATACAGCAGGTGGATATATTGCCGGCCAGTGAGCGGGAGCAAATCCTAACGGACTTTAACGCAACGACAGTGGCTTATCCGTCAGACAGACTACCCCATCAGCTGTTTGAACAGCAGGTTGCCCGCGCGCCGGAGGCGATAGCCCTACGTTATGGAGATGAAGAGCTGAGCTATGACGAACTGAACTGCCAGGCTAACCGGCTGGCGCATCACTTAATCAGTTTAGGGGTGTGCCCGGATGACCGGGTTGCTTTGTGCGCAACCCGCAGTTCGGAGATGGTAGTGGGTTTGCTGGCTATCTTGAAGGCCGGTGGTGCGTATGTACCGCTGGATCCGAATTACCCGCCAGAGCGTTTGAGCTATATGTTAGCGGACAGTGCACCAGTGGTGGTGGTGACGCAGAGTAATTTACTTGAGATGCTGCCGGAGTTGTCAGTGCCGGTATTGGTGTTGGATGAAACGAAAGTGCAGTCAATGTTGGCAACACAATCGATGCACAATCCCTCAGCGGAGATTCTAGGGCTGAACCCAAGTCACTTGGCGTATGTAATTTACACCTCGGGTTCGACTGGCTTGCCTAAAGGGGTGATGATTGAACACCGTGGGTTGGTCAACTACAGCTTGGATGCTATTCGCCAGTTTGAACTGACAGCAGCAGACAGCGTATTGCAGCAGAATTCGTTGAACTTTGATTTGTCACTGGAAGAAATGTTGCCAACGCTGCTGGCGGGAGCCAGTCTGGTATTAGCACGTGACTTGTTTGGCAGCTCATCACAGTGTGAATCCTGTGATGATACAGTGAGCGTTGTGCATTTAACAGCAGCGCACTGGCATTCATTAGTCGGGCAGTGGAGTGAAGTGCCCGCACGAGCATTGCGCGATCTGCACGGGGTACGCTTACTTAATGTGACCGGTGATGCATTATCGGTGCAAAAATTGCAGGCCTGGGCCGAAATTCGACCAGCACACACTCATCTGATTAACACTTATGGTCCGACAGAAGCAACGGTGTCATGTACTGCAACCCGTTTATCTGATGGTGCTCGTAGCGTCACAATAGGTAAGCCGTTTGCTAATACTCGGATGTATATTTTAGACGTCCATGGTCAACTTGCACCTGTTAGTGTTGCTGGCGAATTATATATTGGTGGTGTACAAGTGGGCCGTGGTTATTTAAACCGCCCGGAATTGACGGCGGAGCGCTTTATTGCCGACCCGTTTAGCAATAAAGCAGGAGCCAGGCTCTATAAAACCGGCGATCTGGGCCGCTGGTTGCCGGATGGGAATATTGAATATCTTGGGCGCAATGACTTCCAGGTCAAGATCCGCGGTTTTCGTATTGAGTTAGGCGAGATTGAAGCCCGGCTGGCGGCCTGTGACGGTGTGCGGGAGGCAGTGGTGGTCGCCCGGGAAGACGCGCCGGGTGACAAGCGGCTGGTGGCCTATCTGGTGCCGCAGGCCGGAATGGGGCTGGACGCCGCAACGCTGCGGGCTGAGTTAAGCACAAGCCTGGCGGACTATATGCTGCCCGGTGCATTTGTGGGACTGGAGGCGTTACCGCTGACGCCGAATGGCAAGCTGGACCGGCAGGCATTGCCGGCCCCGGACCAGAGTGCGGTGGTGACACGGCAGTATGAAGCGCCACAGGGTAAGCTTGAGCAGCAGCTGGCACAGATTTGGCAGGACTTGTTAGGCGTGGAGCATATCGGCCGCCACGACAACTTCTTTGAGTTAGGCGGACATTCACTACTAGCTATGAGTTTGGTAGCGAGATTACGACAATCTCTAGATACTGAAATTGTATTAGGTGATATTTTTACCGAAAAAACAATTAGCCAGCTAGCTATATCCATTCAATCTGACTGCAATTCAAATCAATATCCTAACTTATTTCCTATTCGTACTGGTGGGAAAGATATACCTTTGTTCTTTGTTCATGCTGGTGGTGGGAGTATTAGTTATGCCTATGATCTTGTTACCTGGATGGACGACATAAGTATTCCAGTCTATGGATTCTCTGCTGGCAATTTACTAGAGAAAGAAGCAAAGGATGGTTCTCTAGTGACAATCCAGATGCTGGCCGAATCGTATATAAAAGGCATGTTACATGTACAGCCTGTAGGTCCATATCGTATTGCAGCATGGTCATCTGGTGGAGTAATTGCTTATGAAATGGCTCGTCAGTTAATAGCTGCTGGAAAAAAAATGGATTTTATAGGGTTGATTGATACAGATAGAGACTATAAACAATTCTATCCTGAGTATGAGAAGCCAAATGGCTTTGTTTTTGATGAAATGGCTAAATTGATTGAAGTGTTATCGACATTAGATATACCAAATGTTGTTATTAATAAATCGATTGAGCTGGCAAAAAATAAAGATTACACAGCTGTATTACAGCTTGTTAAAGAAAATAGTAATGTGAAGAGTTTACCAGAATATAGTTTCCTTAAGGACTTTCTCTTGGTTTGTCATAACATGGATGTAGCAAGCTATCATTACTGTCCACCAAAACTGCCTACTATGATTACTTTGTTTTCTGCAATGGATGAAAATGATAGGAGTGATTTTAGCCTAGGCTGGGGAAATTTGATATTTGATGGATTATTACGAATTGTTCCATTGAGAGGAACTCACTCATCCATTATGAAAAAACCTTATATTAGCCACCTAGGAAAGGAACTGCTAAGGATTATTAAAACTAAGGGTAAATCAGGTTAATTAGGTTGTTCTGAAAATAGAAAACCATACTTATACGTGGGGTCATTCTAGTTAGCAAAAGATGGGTAGATTTATGCCATGACTTATCTACTATCTGTATGGTCCCACTACTTTTCGTCAATGTTGCACTTTGATTTACTTTGTCTATTTAACTATATGGTTCTGTATAAAAACGACGATTTTTAAAACCATAATGAATAGTTCTAAAAAGGGGATGTGTATGATTTTAAAATTAGCATACGGTATAAGAGTTATACCATTACTGATGCTATTCATAGGATTAACTGCTTATGCTGAAAATAATGCCCTAAGAGCTGATAAGTCATCTTATCAAGTGAACATTCGACGCACTAGCATGGGAATGCCACATATTCAGGCTAATGACTGGGGTAGTTTAGGCTATGGTTATGGTTATGCTCAGGCTCAAGATAATCTTTGCACAATGGCTGATTCTTTTCTAACTTATCGTGGTGAGCGTTCCGAATATTTCGGTGGTGAGGCATTACCAGTTTATTTTAGTACAGCGGGTAACTGGTCTAATTTGGACTCCGATTTTTATCATCGCCACATTGTATCTGATGATGTAATAGAGAGTATGAAACAAGCCCAGCCAAAGCGAATGAGGTTACTCGTGGAAGGATTTGCTTCTGGTTACAATCGCTATGTGCGTGAATTTAAAGCCGCAGGTTCTTCTGACAAAAAGAATACGGCTTGCAGTAGCGCGCCTTGGGTAAAATCGATTAGTGCGCAAGATATTTATCGTCGGATGTATTCGGTTGATTTAGCAGAGGAATTGTCTATCAGCCTATTACCGTCTATTGCTAATGCGGTTCCTCCTGCACTAGGTATTGACGCTGTTAGAACAATACCGCTGGTCCGAGGTGCGGTTGCTGGATTCCCTCGGATTCGTAACTTGGTCAATGGAGGCATTGGTAGTAATGCATATGGTTTTGGTTCAGTGGCTACAGGTACGGATAGCCCACTGCTATTTGGTAATCCACATTGGTATTTGGAGGGGCCAGATCGGTTTTACTTAGCACAATTGACGATTCCTGGAGTACTGAATGTGAGTGGTGCTGCATTTCTAGGTTCACCTGTGGTGCAAATCGGGTTTAATGACAATGTAGCTTGGAGTCATACGGTTTCGACAGCAGAGCGTACTGGATTTTTTGAATTGCGATTGGTACAAGGTGATCCGTTCAGTTATCTACATGATGGAAAAGTTGTGAGAATGCAGTCACATACCATTACAGTACAAGTAAAACATAGCTCAGGAGCTCTTGTACCAATTACGCGTACACTGTACAAATCCGAATATGGTCCCATTGTAAGTGATCCGATGTTGACTTGGAGCGAAAATACAGCGTTTGCCTTGCGCAACATTAACCGGGATAATTTCCGTCCTTGGCGTAACTGGTTGCGTTGGAGTGAAGCTAAATCACTTGATGAATTTATTACCATTCAACGTGAGGAGGCTGCTATGCCTTGGGTTAATACTGTGGCTGTAGGACGAGGTAGTTCGCAGGCTTGGTATGCCGATATGGGGGCGGTGCCTAATATATCGCCCACACAAGTGGAACAGTGTACTACGGCAATGGGAAAAGCTTTAATAAAGGCTGGGCATTTACCACCTAATACTCCTTTTCTTGATGGTTCGCGCAGTACATGTAATTGGCAAAACGATCCCGATTCAGTACAGCTTGGCGCAGTTGGCCCGAGCCGAATGCCTAGTTTGTTGCGCAAAGACTATGTGGCCAATATGAACAATAGCTATTGGTTAAGTAATCCCCAAGCACCGCTAACGGGTTATCCTGCAATTTTTGGCCCGAGTGGTGAGGAGGAATTGAATTTGCGTACTCGTATGGGGCATGTGATGGTGCAAGAACGTTTTAGTGGCAACGATGGTTATCCGGGGCGCAATGTCAATAGTGAAGTGATACGTCAGATGGCGCTCAATAGCCGGGTATTTAGTGCTGAACGTTTTAAAACGCAGGCGTTGGATCAAGTCTGTGTCATACCCCTAGTCAACGTGCAGCGCGATGTACTCAAAGGAGAGTTGTTTGTGTCAGGACGTAAGGTGAATCTGACGGAAGCCTGTGCTGTATTGAGAGCTTGGAATAACACAGGTAATAGCGGTGCACGTGGTGCCCATGTATGGGATGGATTTTGGACGAGATTATTGATAGAGCGTGATACGCAGGAATTATTCGCCGTGCCGTTTGACTCAGCCGACCCACTGAATACTCCGCGTGATCTGCGGACGAATGCAACTGAAACACTACGTCAAGCCTTAGGTGCCACGGTATTAGATTTGCAACATCGTGGTTTGTCATTAAACGCTAAACGAGGTGACTATCTATATCTCACTCGTGGTGACAGAAAGATGCCGTTGTATGGTGGATGTGATGAAATGGGTTACTTTACTATTAGCTGTAATGTAAATAACTCATACGAAATGGATAGAGGAGATGTAACCAGCAATAGTTATTTGCAGGTGGTGAGTTTCCCACGTGATGGCGTGGAGGCTTATGTTTTATTAGTTTCGTCCTTGACTGATGATCCGACCTCGCCTTACTACAGTGATTACACACATAGCTACAGTACTAAACAATGGCAGCGTGTGCCATTTACGGAATCGCAGATAAGAGCTGACCCAAATTATCAGAGTCGCACGATTCAAGAATAGTGATCAGAAAGCTTAGTCCGGTGAGTGATTTTTGATGTTTGGAGATTGATCAGAGCGCATCATTCGGACTAAGAGCCTATCCCAATAGGATTTTGTCAGACTATAATCCCGCATGCAAAATGTAACATAGCTTTCGACCTTCTTTTCCCATCGGATCAGTATCCGGCGAAAGCGATTCATCCAGCTATGAGTCCTCCCGACAACCCATCTTTGAGCTTTAAAGTCCGTATTTTGGCAGGTATCTGATTCTTCCTTGCAAGACTGGATGTGCGGCTCGTAGTGCCGACTTTGTAGATAGCCAGCCATTCAGCATCATATCCCTTATCCAGACACAGACTGACCTTTTTACCGGGCTTGCCTGTCTGAAGTGCATCAAGCGTATCCACAACGAGTTTGATATCGTGAGTGTTTGCCGCGGCAACAACGAGTGAAAGAGTAAGCCCTTTAGCATCTGTCATGAGGCTGCGTTTTACGCCTTGTTTCCCTCGGTCCGTGGGGTTACGACCTGTTTTTTTGTCCCTGCTAAAGGGGATTTGGTCATGCAGCCATCCAGTGATAACCACGACCAGTCGATGCTCGCAGGCCAGTAAACCGTTCTGCCAGAAGCGTTCAAAAATGCCTGCGTCACGCCATTCCTGAAAACGACGGTGAGCAGAACTTGACGAACATTATTCCTGTTGCATTCAGGGCGTTCCATTGGCAGCCCGTTCTGAGCACAAAGAAGATAGCATCCATAGCGGCGCGGTTATCAACACGTTTGCGATGTGTGCCTAGCGGATGCTGAGTTTTATATTCGGGGATAAGTGGCGCCATTTTTCCCCAAAGTTCATCACTGAGCCGCCATTTATTGTTTGCCATATTCTCTATACCTTCAGAAATTATCCGTTATA
>NZ_CAWNWY010000060.1:0-14195 GCF_963878365.1 Photorhabdus sp. HUG-39
ATTCATCGATTTTTCGACGGTGATATTCGGATGCCAGCTTGTCTTTTTTTAAAGCAGAACGAGGCGGTATCATGACAGCGCTACCTTGCAGAGATGTACTGTGCCTACATTTTACTCAATTTTGTGGCTGTGAAAAGTTTTTAGAGGTTCCCTTAATTTATCCTGCATTAAATCTGACTTTTCTTGCTCTCTTATGTATTTCTGGATTGTGGCTTCATTGAGCCCCACCGTACTTACATAGTATCCTTCTGACCAGAACTTCCTGTTGCCAAATTTGTATTTTAAATTCGCATGCTTATCAAATATCATCAACGAACTTTTGCCTTTTAAATATCCCATAAAACTCGACACACTGATTTTCGGTGGGATACTCACGAGCATATGGACATGATCTGACATTAAATGGCCTTCAATGATTTCAACTCCTTTGTACTTACAAAGGTCTCGTAATATTTCACCTATGCTTGTACGGATACGGGCAAAAATGACTTTTCGTCTGTATTTCGGCGAAAAAACGATATGGTATTTGCACAGCCACTTTGTATGTGCTGAGCTTTGTGCTTTAATCCCCATAAACACCTTTCCTTATTTCAGTTACGTATATTAGCTTGAACATCTATAGCGTAACGGAAAGGTGTTTTTCTTGGTATAACCTCGGGTCTCCACCCGCATAGCGGGTGGTTTTATGTTTAAGCAGCTGACGCTACTTAAACTGGCTAAAGCCATAAATACGAAAAAGGCCGCAACAAAGTGCGGCCTTTACAATTGTTATTTAAATTTTCATTTCTATCGGTACGTAATAGCAGATGCTGCAAGAGCCAAATGAAATAAGCCCCGATAAGAATATTGGGGCTTATTAGCTTTAGCGCTTATTCGCAACTTTAACTGATTAGTACACTACCATAGCTTTTTGCGTACGCGTAAGCTTTTTGTGCTCTCGTATTTCATCATCCATTTCTAACTTAATATCGAGCATAGCCAGACATCCCTGTACAAAACTTTCTCCCTTTTGTAACCGGGAACGCACTTCAATATCCGATACTTCAAGTAAACGCGCTATAGACCGTTTGGAAAGCCCTAAAGCGTAGTACATAAATAAAACTTCAATTTCTTCAGACTTATCTACCGTTTGCAGCTTTGCTATACAAGCATCAATGATCAAGCCGTCGTTATCACAGCAGTTTTCTTACGCACGCTAACCAAAAAAATAACCTAACGAGAAGTAATATTGATCTTGGTTATGAACTCTTATTCTTACACCATGAAATAAAAAGATTCAGTGTTCCTCCCCAAAAAATACCATCAAGAATGCCGCTCAATAACCCGAAGAATAAATTATAATGTAATGAGTGTAGCAATATTGGGTAAATATTCAATAAAGCCATCATAAGAAACTTACTTACAAAAGTAATCATGATCACTATCAATATCAAAGGCGTACCTGGGCGAATAATTAAGTTGCTGTTAGTTTTTTTTCTTAATCGTGGTTGTGATCTCCATAGTATCCAACCAATAGTAGTACCGAAAATCAGACCGATTCCCATCATCACCAGTGATAAATTTGAGAAGTAGGTTTCCGTGAGAACACTATGTATTCCCCAAACTAAAAATACGGTAGGCAGCAAGAAAATGCGCCCTATACTCATTTCACGGTCTGAAAGAGCTTTAATGCCTCTTATGACAAGAAATACAAGCAGAATCCAGACCCATATAGGTGTGTCTTTTATAATAGTGATGTATTGTGGCATGTTGTCACTCATTAGTTTTTTTGTATGAGAAGTTTATCATTAAGGTGATTTTGCTTTCTTTCTGTAATAATCCCTCATTATTTAGGGTAAATATTTAGATACAAGCATGGTGAAAACAATAGTGCTTAAAGATAGTAAGCGGGAATGCTACTTTGATGTAAAAATGTAACCTATGATCCCATTTATTACAAGAACAAAAAGCCATATTAATGTTATATTTTATAAATTTTATAAAAAACAACATGATTGAACTTATCTTCTGAAAGCGAATCTCACGACTATGCAATCGTGAATAGCTTTTTTATGATTAAATTGGCTATAGCAATAATAGATAAAATTGTGTAACAGAAACTTGCAGGATAGTCAGAAATTAATGAAATCCAATCGAAACAATCGCTAATAAAAATAAATATAAAATTTGATAAATCTCATAAAGTTATCGGTTCATACGATGAAATAAGATGACGATTAATTACGATTAGAAAGGCTAAAAGCAAACCCCAAATTGTAAATTTTGTTTCTATGTTTAATGAAGTAAACATCATATAAGAATAGAGATTCCAGAGAATCAGAGAGATAAAAAATTTTAACAAATTATTCATGGCAGTGCCTACAAGAAGGAAAAACTGCCATTAGTATGACGTTCACCATTTTCATCACAGATAAAAAAATTACCTAACATTCCTTCACTATCAGTTTTGAGTGATACTGTATAATTATGATCAGGTCTTACCGCTTTCAGGAATTTGACTTTGTGTAATTTAATGATATCAGTCTTACTTTCATTCCTTTTACACAGAGAGAAAACAAGATCTATAAGTAATGAGCCGGGGCAAACAGGTTGTCCCGGAAAATGTTCTTGAAACAAATAATGACCTGAATTCAAATGGAAACCATAACAGTGGTTGCTGATAGGCCAGACTTCCCATAGGGAAATAGCAGAGTTTTCAATGGAAATCTCAGCGAAAGGCGTCTTTGATAATTCTACTTCACTGACGATAATGCTGGCTTGCGCAACAATTTTTTCTCTAGATCCTCCACTATAAACTCGGCAGTTAACACGGAAAGTGTTATAGATTCGCTCAAGTCCCCCTTCCACGATCATCTTATTGCCACATGATGCCACCTTACAGGAAAAATGTTCAATCATAACAGGAAGAAAACGCTGCTGCATTTTAGCTGAAAACTGTGAGGATACATAACGAACCGCAAACTGATTTAAGGCTTCAATCAACAGACTAATGGCACTGTGATTTTGATGCCCTTGCCAACTTGAAAGTAGTGCAACACTGGTTGCCATGTCTCTCTTTGGTTCAATACTCAAAGGTAAGCATATTGCAAGAAATTGTGTTTCCATGTTGCACCTTATAACCAGTGTTTCGGAAGTTCTTTGTATTTTTCACGCAATTCCTTCGAACTCATACCAAATGCATGTGCATTGAAACGTTGTCTATAATGACTCAATAGGATAGGTGCTCGACAAACAAAGAAAGCAAGTACGGCAATATAGGGATCAACCTGTCTCTGACTGAGTACACAGCCTAATAAATAATCTACATTAGCGTTTAATCCACAATAAGAGGTAATGGTATTAGCGAGTATTTTATAAGGAGTAAATATATCATTATATTGAGAAAAAAATGCATCAACACGCGTATCTCGTGGCATAACTGGATGGCCGAAGCCCGGATAGGGTTTAGTGGCACAATAGTTATGCATGGCACTCTTGATATTCCCTCGTTTTAAACGAGAAGATAAAGCGTTAAGTTTTTTCGTAACGAGTTGACAAGCACCTAAATGTGACGGACCGGCTGCACATAAAGCCCCTATTAAGGCATAATTAACACTGTTTTTAGTACTGGCAATAAATCTTACTGTCGCGGTGGTTGGTGTAACTATACCGAATCCACCTAATAACAGCGACATCATAAAACTGCTATCAATAGTATTATCAGTACAATCACTAAGTGACGTCAGAAACCATTGACTAAATGCGCGGCAATTTGTTAGTTGTGGAAGAGGAGGGATGTACTCTTTGCGTCTTGCAAGTTCAATTAGCCACGGTAACAACAGTATTACCATCAAATCAGATTGATCTTCTGTAATTGATTGTTCGGTAAGAAAAGACTGATCTATTTCTACTTGCATTAGTAGTATGATGAAGCGCTGTAAGGAAGATAATTCTTGGTTGCAGGGTAACAATTGGTGCATTTTTTGAATCCTTACTACACACGCACTGTTTTGTAATACTGTGCTGGCTTTCATTACCAGACTATCCATTTCTTCAAGTGATAAAGTATCACCGCTTAGAGAAAACCAAGTATTTTGTAAGTAGTGATAATTTTTCGCTAAGGTTAAAATGTTTTTCTGGCGAATATATAGAATGTTTTTTTCAATGTCATAGTAATCAATTGAGTTATTTTCCATGTTGTTCTCCATTGAGTGCAGGAAACCGATAAAGTCTCAAATTCATGTCGTTGCGCTCTTTGGTAGCAAACAAATAGTGTTCAAAACTTGTTGAACCTCTAAATTGAGAGTGATAAAGAAAATGAGGGATTCGCTCGATTACATTTACAATATCAATAGCTGAATTGAGAATGGCAGCATAAACGTTTCCTTTGTTTACGATAGACGATGAGAGCAGAATCAGATCAATGCCAGCATAGTTAAAATTCTCTCCAGCTTCAGTGATAAACGTTGCTCGTTCAACAGCCACTCCTTTATGGTGCCGCCAGTTTTCAAATACTTCCCGAGCTGACTCAATAGCATCTTTGTCGTAATCAATTGCAGTGACCTTGGCATTTGTATATTTCATCCACATCAGAATCGATGCAGGCATGGGGCCACAGCCAATATGACATATATGCTTAGGTGATTGTTCTAATAATTCTCTTTCGTCGAAATATAATGAGCGATAATGCTCAGTATAGAATTTTAGATTTTCACTTAAAGTAGATACTTCATTCCCGGTTAGTGTTTTTTTTCCACACATAAAACTGGCAATAATTGTTTCATGATTTTTCTCATCGAGAATAATTTTATTATCCAATTTTGAAAGTAATTGCTCCTGATTATGGCTAAATTTATGATATAAATCAGGATGATTTCTTTTAACAAACAAAAGATCATCACGTATTTGTTTTACTATAAGATCAAACTCTGGTAGTAATCCAGATTGTTTTTTTATAGGGTAACCTATTGCCTGATTTATTTTATCTATTATGTCATTTAACATAATTTAATATCCTTTTGTCTATTATTAAAATAGGCTTTCCCCTTAATAAAAGGGGAAAGCTTTCCTGCCTAATTTGTGTTATCCCTCCCCACTCCATGAGGAAAATTTATACAAATTAAGGTTCGTATCGTAACGTTCTTTAGTCGCTAACTGATAACGTTCAAAACCTTTCGGACGGTAGAATTCTAAGCTATAAAAGTACCTAGGTGTCCTTTCAATGATGCTCACTGTATCCTTATCTGAATTAAGAATGGCAGAAAAAACGCCTTCTTTGTTTAAGATAGCCCTGGAAATGATAATCAGATCCATACCCGCATAATTGAAATTTTCTCCTTTTGTGGCAACAAATGTTGCTCGGTCAGCAGAGATTTGTTTAGGCCGTCTCCAGGTTTCAAATACCGCACGGGCTGACTCAACAGAATATTTGTCATGGTCAATTGCTGTTATGTGTGCATCAGTATATTTCAACCACATTAGAACTGATGAAGGCATTGGTCCGCATCCAACATGACAGACATATTTAGGGTGGGAAAGAACATTCTTCAATAAGTCTTTCTCATCAAAATATAATGAACGGTTACGCTCAATATAGTAATTTTTCATTTTATCTACGGCTGAAGCTTCATCTCCAGAGAATGGCAACGTCCCAGTCATATAGTCAGCAATCATCATTTCCCAATTTTTACTATATGCTAGTGCTTTATTATCTAAAACTGACAGCAGCTGTGACTGAATTTCACAAAATCTATTATATTGACTAGGGTCATACTTTTTTACATCTAGAAGGTCATCACGTATTTTTGTGGTAAGCTCATTAAATTTTGGTGATAACGAGTATTTCTCTATTGGATAATTTATTGCTTCATTTATCTTATTTATTATATCATCAAACATGATTTAACTCCGATTATCTATGATTAACAAATGCTTTCCTCGTGGAGATAGAGAAAAGTCGTTATAGTCTGTTTTAATTAAACAAACATTTCCTCGCTTTCTACTATAAACTTCAGCTAACTCTGGTATATTTCGTATTTCTTCTTCTAGGCTATCTAAATCAACTTTATCATTTTCTTTAGACAAAACTTTTATCATGAGACATTCTTTACCCTTATTATCAGAAGATAATTCAATTTGTATTTTAGCATCGGGTAATTTATTGACAATAAGGCGTGTTATTTTTTTACAATTAACAACATTCCCCATGAAGTTAAATTCATCTATATGACGTCTGATATCAGTTAAGAGCAGATTCTCGTTTCTATAACTGATTTTTGCATTATCACCAGTAGGGTATCGGATCAAACGATATGACGCTGTGTGATCCAATGAAGTAACTAACAACCCAAACTTATTATCATATTCAAAAAAGAAGTCCTCTTTAAAGAGAATATATTGATCATGATTCTCAGTAGAAAGTCCCAGAAAACCACACTCAGACAACCCATACAGTCCAATAATTTTTAAATCATTCCCTAATATATCCAGAATATATTTTTCCTGGTCTTTTCGAAGGGATTCACCAGTGAAAACTATCTTTTTTATTGATAATGAAATATCAAAATACTTCATTGCCTCAATAAATTGAATAATTGAGGCAGGCACACCAAATAATACGGAAAGACCAACTTCTACGAGAAAATGAAAATGTTTTTTATCTAAGAGTCTAATATCTCCGATTGGAATTACATTGGCATGACAGTATTTTGCTATTTCACAGGCAGAGTAGTGTAATGATGAGAACAAATTAATCGTAAACAGATTACCTACTACGTCCTGGCAAGTAAAAACTTGTTGTTTTTTTAGCCTGACAATAAGATTATGTTCACTATTGGAAGCTGAATTTTTACTCACTTTGAAAGCAGTCCGTACAGCCTTCATTGTTCCTGTGGTTCCGCTGGTTGTGCCTATCAAGGCAGGAAAAGAAGCCGCTTCTATCGGTGTATTCACAGGTAAAAGTATTTGCTTGTTTACAGGCACTATACTGCAAAATTCTTGATAATCAGAAAAATAGAGTTGTGTTATTGTTGCCAGACGTTCCCGTTCACTCTGGAATAGTTGTGAATTGTCATAATTTTTCATATTACACCTTCTTTTTTATAAGAATTTCACAACCTAAAGCACCTATCCCGGTTCCTTTTTTCACATGGTATTCAATGTTTTTCATCTGGCATGAGGATAGTAGTGACTGAATTTGTTCTAACGTATATTTCTCATCGATACTCATATTGGGAACACCACATTTTTCTCGCTCTTCGTTAAATAACTTAATGGCTTTTTCATCTGCATCAGCCAATGGTTCATGAATAATGGCAATCCCACCTTTATCCAATACACGACATATTTCCTGTAAACCTTTTTGGGGTTCTGACCAATGATGAATAATTGACCTTCCATAAACTAATGAGAATATCTGTTCATTAAATGGTAATGCACTGGCACTACCTTCATACACGGTTATTTTCGATTGTAACGCGTGTTTTTTTATTTTCTCCCTACAGAAAGTAACCATACGTAAATCAAGATCAATTCCGTTTAAGTGGTAATGGATAAGTTCTGGAGCATCTAATAAATTAAAAAGCATATGGCCTGTCCCCATGCCCACATCCAATAAACTATTTTTTTCTGAGGTGATAGTTGCCATCTCTTCAAGAAGGCGTTTTCTAAGATAGAAGTTCCATATTGAAGTTCCTACAATTGCAAAATTTTCGTATTGCTCAGGAGTTAAAGCAACAAATAAATCTTTCATTATTCATGTCCTTATAGTGTATGAATAGAAAATAAAATCACCTAATCTAATGCATTATTGTGATGTTTGTCTATGTGATTGAAATTAGGTTTTACCTATAAACATGACTTACCACATGACGCATATTTAATTTATTTTTTAATTTAAATACTTTTATATTTCAATATCTGAAAATAAATAATTTTTCGAAAACATTAGGGCGCTTATGTAGATACTATTGTTACACTAACGAATTACTATCATCTAAGACAGAAACAAGAGAGTCATTCATTAACGTAACCGCAATTATTGAACCATCAATCTCGTAATAAGTACAGTGTATTTTTGGAATTTTAAGTTTAATTTCACTCCCAACATAAATAAATGTGCACAGTTGATCATCGAATTTTTCCAACACATAATCGTCAATATTAAAGGTAAATGGCTGAAAATAAAATAATGCTTTATAGATACTTTCCATACAGCAAAAAACAACTGTTGATAAGTAAATTTTATCTGTATTTGGGTTTAAATAACTCTCATATTTTCGTAGATAATCAATCATAAAATGGCGTACTTTTCTATGATAATAAAGATACTCAATATCAACACCAATATAGCCAACTTCCGGTATATGACTTAAGAGCAGTGCAGTAAGCTGCTTACCATGACTGACACTGTAATAGCTGTTAACAGCAGCATAATCAGTACTAAAAAGCTCTTTTAATAAGATTAAACTATATTGCTTAGCAAATTCTCGTTGGCGTATAGTATTACTGGCTTGGCTCATAAAAGAAGGTAACTTTATAGGGTAATGTTTTTCTTCATTTAGCAAAGTATTTTCAGTATATGAAAACAAGCAAAGAAACAGATTTGATTTTAAATTAATAAAAACCCTTATCATTTTACCCCCGATGATATGAATTTTATTTTACCTGTATTAGTTGTAGGAATAAAGGGGATAGTATTTACTATAAAGTCGTAACGGTGCCAAGACTGTAATAGCAAATTCTTTATATTACTAACCATTTCTTTTTCCACAGTTGATTCGATATTTATCTCAATGAAACCTTCAGAGTTTTTGCTAAAGTAGTGACGGACGTAACCAAGTTCCTGCATAATTTGATTAGATATTTCTTTTTCAGGGAAAAATTTTCCATTAATTTTAAACTCGTTCACAGTACGTGAAATCCAATAATAACAATCGTCACTATCTTTTTCGAAGAGATCACCAGAGTTAAACCATCCATCATTATGTAAGAGAGTCAGGTTACTATCGACATACCCATCGGCAGAATATGGTGTTTGATAGTACATTTGACTAAAGCCAGTTGTAAAATCAGTGTTTTTTTTCAATTGAATTTGAATTTCGTCAGATATAACAAAACCTGGAGCGACCACGCTATTACGGCTTCTTTTTTCGATATCACTGGTCGTTTCAAATTTATGGCAAAATAAACGAGGACCAGATTCAGTCTGACCAAAATTGTTCCATAATACATCACAACAATTCATTATTTGTGTCGCTTGAAAGGTAAGTAAACAATCTGATGCATTTAGAACAGTTGCTAACCGTGTACGGCTTTCAGTTAGTACTTTACTTAGTGGAAGCATCAAATCACCAATCAAGGGCAGGGTATTGATAGAATAAAAATGGATTATCTCATTAATACTGCTCAATCGATAGTGTTCGAATATTAATCCTCCTTCTGAAATTAGAGTGCTTAACATAGTAGATAGCCCATACATATACTGTACAGGAAAAATACACAGGGTATTATTGTCAGAAGTTATCTTCAGATAACACCGGACTTTTTCAGCATTCTCGGTAAGTCTAATTTCCTTGTATTGCATCAGCTTGGGCTTACCGGTTGTCCCAGAAGTCATAAAGTAAAAATAGGCATATGGAAACGGAGTAAAATCGTATGTAGATCTGATATAATTTGAACCAGAACAATGAGAAGTAAGGACAATCTTCTTATTTATAGGGATTCTTGCTTGACATGCTGGATTCATTACGTAAGCAGCAATATTATCCTCTTTTACCAACATTTGGACTGTGGTGATATCACGGATATTCACAATCATCGCTTTTAGTTTAAGTGCAGAAGCAAGGAAATAATAGAGCATTCCTTCTAAGTTGTTTCTGATTAGAAAAACGAATAGCGCTTCTCGATTAGTCTTATAATGAGCAGAGTGAATGAAGATCTGTGTGATACCACTTTGCACCATTGCCGTAAAATCGGCACCATTATAACTTTCATTTTTAACTTTAACGCGCCAATTGTTCTGTAATAAAGATACGATAGTTAACATATCAATTATTCTCAATAATGTTAGGGTTGCCGAGTACTAAGCTGGCTGCACTACCACCCATACCAAATGAATTTTTTATCGCATAATGCAAAGGCATATAAGTATGTTGTCTAACTAGCGAGATATGTTCCGGCAATTGGGAATCTGGTTCATCAAGGTTTAAAATACCGGGTAAGAAATTATGCTGAAATGGCTACAATAACAGTAAGTATTTCCATAGCTCCAGCTGTCGCGATCAGATGACCATGATTTGATTTGGTTGCAATAATTGCCGGCTGATGTTCACCAAATACTCTGGAAATAGCCCGGGATTCATGAAGATCATTTTGTACCGTTGATGTACCGTGAGCACTAACAAAATCGATATGACTCTTAGCAATCTTCGCATCTTTCAGTGCCCTTTCCATCGAAAGCCTCATTTCTAGTTCATCATGGTGTGGAGCCACTATATTTTCAGCGCACAAGGAACTGCCATATCCCAGTAACCGCACCAGTGATATTCCTTGGCGTGCTCGAACGGCTGATTCTTTTTCAATAACAAATAAAACTGCACCTTCTGCTAATACAAAACCACTACGATTGCGATCAAAGGGACGTGACAGTTGTGAACCCGTATAACGATTATCAGTCGTAATGACCCCCATCCCTTCTAAGCGTGCCACATTTAATGGAGTAACCTTAGCAGAAACCCCTCCTGTGATAGCCGCCTTTATCTGGCCTCTCTGGATAGCACGCATAGCCAATCCAATACTTTGCGTTGAAGCTGAACAAAGTCCAAGATGAGCAAAACTGGTGCCAGTGTACGGAATAATATTATGAATAGATTTAAGAATGGCACCGCATTCTAGGTCGAATAATTCTCTGACTTTAAAATGTTCAATTGATGCTTTGATACGATTTTCTCTAGTGGCATTCAGTGGTAGTTTTTTAGTAAATTCAATACACTGATCTATATCCATAGCAGGTTCATCTGTGCCAATTATACAACCTATTTCATTGGATGAATAATAATCCATTAACCTTATCTGACGGGAAAGTTCAATAGCTGCTTTTTCTGCATAGAAAAGCTCACCATTACGGAAATGTTTTTTCTTTGGCCACTGAAGTAATTCATTCCCTTCATCGGGTATGCCAGCATAAGATGAACTCAGAGAGTGATGGTCAAATTTTTTAATAGGCTTAACTCCACTGATATTATTTTTCAAATTTAAATATATATCTTCCAATTTATTACCGAGTGGAGTGATTGCACTATATAAACTAATACACAACGGGTCGAAAGGTAGATTTTTATCCATTTTCACGTCACTTTTTAGTTAAAAAAACACATCCCAAACCGTAATTTATTCCTGTGCCATTTAACAATAATCTACAGCCATTAGGAATTTCCGGGTCATTCAGGCAACATAGAATATCAAGGATATTGTTTAGCCTACCAGTATAACCTGTAATTAACTTGTAATTCATAACTTTTGCATCTGGAAATATCTTTTCTATTGAATTATACTCAGCTTCTTTTTGTTCTAAAATCCCATTATCATAACTGATTATTATATCGGGAGTACCGTGTTTCTTTTTTTGTTCGATAAAAATATTTTTCCAATCTTCATGTGTGTATTTTACTTTCGGGGCATAATGAATAATAATGGAAATTATTTCAGCTAGTGCTTCATGCGGATCATGATCCAAATGGAGAATAACACTACCCCAGCTAGGAATAATACCTGAGTTCATTGACGTATTTTCACGAATTTCACCAAATTTACCAAACACGGTTAAGATATCAGAACTTAACATATTTGCGCTATTTATAATTAATACTCCTTGCTTAACATCATTATGAATAATGTCTTCTTTGGCCATTTTTAAAGCACTCATGCCACTTAATGATGCGGAACGCAAAGGAATTCCCTCTTCATGATTAGAGAGTATCTTGGAAATATGATAAAGAGGATTAGTCGGCAATAAGCGAAGCATTTCCAATGGGTTATCTAACTTATTAAAATAAGATAGATTTTTCCAAAAATCATCAGCCCCTTTATGAACAACCTCTTTCAACGTATTCAAATTATGTTCCTCACTATCACAAGCTGAGTAAAGTCTTGCTTTTGATAAAAATTTAAGATTGGTTTTTTTCCCCAGATCAGCTAATGCATTGATTGATAATTTAGATATAGTATTTAATACAGCCCGATCTTCTCGTTTAATCAATGTAGGATCACTGATAGAAATTTTAGATTCAGAATAAATATTTACTAATGGAAAATTTCTAGCCGTTTTAGATTTATAGGTCATTAATGAAAGTAAATCTGTACTACTTTTAGCATACTGATGATAAACACCATAATTTTTAATATATGATCTTCTCATATTTTATTCCTAGTTTTGTAGAGAATGAACTAATTTTTGATTTATATAATAAATAGTGAAGTATTTGTATAATTCTTTAAACTCTATTTCAAAATCATTAATTACAGCCTTATTGGAAAATTTTAGTTGTCTGTTTAGATGGGAAATCCCTTCGGATGTCCATTTTTTATCTTTAAATGAATAGTTTTCTTCCAGTGTAGCCATTTTATTTATAGGCCATAAGGTATCAGGGGTAATGTCAATATTAAGATTTTTCTTCAACTCAAAAGAAAAATCAATAAAATCGATAGATGTCATATCATAATCTAAGAACAATGACTTATTTACATCTATTTTTGTATCTTCACTAATGTACATAACGTCTTTGAATACTTTTTCTATCACAGAAATATACATATTATATTAACCTCTCACCGTTTCCTAATGTTAACGTGATACCTGTAGTAGTTATTTGGTTATTAATAAAAGAGTTTATAGTATTAACAATGTCTTGTGGTAAAAGTAGTTGACGGGTGGGGATGTTTTTTTCAATGTCACGTAAAGTGATACCTTTTTTATCACAATATTCTTTCAACATATGTGTTTTTATATAACCGGGGCTAAGGCATAAAGTTCGTATGTTAAATCTTGCAAACTCTAATGCTATATTCGACATATATCGCTCCATAGCCATTTTTGTTGCTCCATAGACACTATTACCAATATTTGTCTTGTGAGCAGCCACGGAACTAATATAAATAAATTTTGCTTCTGATTCTTTGTATAATTTCATGTTTTTAGCAATAACATTAAAAATAAATGTAGCAGAAATAAAATTTATCCAGGTGATGTTTTTTATAGTATCTGGATCTAAATCATCACACAGTTTAGCTGGGTTAATCCCTGCACAATAAATTGTTACATTAATTTTTTCGCTCTCAATAAGTTGACAGAATTCAGTGACTCGTTCTTCGTTCATTAAATTAAGTTGTACTGGCTTTACGCGATCACCATATTTTTCTTCTATATTTTTTACTTTTTCGTCTCCTTTCCACCAAGTAAACATAATATCATAACCTTGTTTAATTAGATCATTAATTACCGCCTCCCCTATTTCTGAAGTGCCAGCCAAAATTAGTGCCGAACGTTTATTTGTTAATTTCAATTCACTATCAACAATAAATTTCATAATAAAATCCCATCAAAATAGAATAGTAATTTACTTTATCGGAACGTTATTTCCCATAATCAGTTACATTTTTCTTTATCAATCACATTGGTTGACTTTTATATTATTATTCTTATGTTATCATTTTTATGAGTAATTACTTTAGATGGTTCTGTCGCATTAGCGAAACATCAGGTGAGTTCCACTAATGTGACAGAACCACAAAATGCGACCTCTACAATTATTATTTAGATTTTCACTTCTATCGGTACGTAATAGCAGATGCTGCAAGAGCCGAATCATAACCACCCGCATAGCGGGTGGTTTGCTCTAGCCCTATAAGGGCATATTACCGACTGCGCCTAAATGACGCCCTTTCTCTTCGTTCAAGATAAGTGTCTTTGCTTCTTTGGCTTACCCCTTGAAGGCAGGGCGCGAGCATACTTTTTTACCCCCCCCCTTGAATGAACCGTAATTATATGATCTCATTCTCCTTATTTTTCTTTTTAATACTCGCCCATGAATCCGAACCAGACCCTGATTGAACATTTAACCGTTGTGAAAGAAACTCGTTCTGACATCAATCGTCAATACGAGCTGATTGATGTTATTTTTCTTGTCATCAGCGCCATTCTCGCTGGCGCTGAAGGTTGG
>NZ_CAWNWY010000061.1:0-13832 GCF_963878365.1 Photorhabdus sp. HUG-39
GCCAGCAAGCTGGCGCAATTTATGGCCCCCGCCCAACCCTGCTGCACTGGCTGCGTCCGGCTCGCAGTCGCAGGCTCCTCGCTCGTTCCCGTACTCGCCATCTCCGCCCCGTCCGCCCCCGCGAGCGGGGGCTCCCCGCTGAAAAGCTTCACCTGCGGGCTTCGCCAGCCCGCACCCGGCCAACCCGCGTCAGCGGCGCAGACAAGCTGCACCGCCGCCACGGGTTCCCAATAAAACCCGGTTCCGGCAGGCAAAGCGGGGCGAAACCCGGCGCTGACGTCGGGGAAAAAATGCGCTAACATCGGGAAAGTGCCCGTCGGGGCCAGTTGGCATGTTCTTTAACAGGGTGGGAAAAAGCGGCGGAGAAAAAGGCTGCTAAATCAGGGGGAAAGGTCCGCTAAACTGTATGATGGCGTCGGGATAGTCCCTAAGACCCGATAGGATTAGCAGGTGGATTAAACTTATATACTTACGCGCCTAACCCAATGAGTTGGATCGATCCGTGGGGGTTATACAAGGGTGAGGGACAACGGGGTTTAGGGAAGTACCATGTCTTCCATGAACACACCCTGAATTCATCGGAATATCAATTATCTGATGGTCAGCACTTTAAACGGGGCAACCAATCTGTGTACGAAAGAATGCAGCGCGATCCGGCATTCAGACGTGAAATGCAGACTAAATATCCGGGAGTGGTGGAACATGTTCAGCCAAATTCTAAAGGGAACTTTAGAGGGACTTCACCAAAGAATATGACTTGGCATCATGAGAATCAGCCAGGGAAATTAAGTCTGGTTGACCGATATGACCATAAGTCCTATCACAAGATTTATCATCCTGATGGGTCAGGTGGTAGAGATAAATGGGGAGGTGGGAATAAATGCCGCAAGTAATGGAGTTATTATATGAAAACAATTAGTGGTTTCGATCAGTTACTTAGTCTTTATAAACAACTGCCTGATGTTGGTTGGATTTATATTGATAAAGATTTTGATACAGAATCTACCCAAGATATTTTAAATAAAAATTATTATCTGGCTGAAAATGATGATGAAGAGTTTGATATGGATGAAACTCATGGAACATTTCTAGAATGCCCCATGTTTGCAGATATTATCGATAACAAACTGGAACACAATCCTAATGCGATTAAAGAAGATTTAATTGAAGCAGTGATACATTATCTTGTATACGATGATTTTCTAGATTAAGCCGCAAACCGGAAGATCTTTATGATCTTCCGGCCTTATTCATGATTTACCGAGGTGCATAGCCACGGCAAGCCGGCGCTAACTGAAGTTTAGATATGGGGCTGCATTTTAATACGTATCGGTATTATGCGCCGGAGATTGGCCGGTTTATCACACCTGATCCTTTAGGTTGGGCGGGCAATCCTAAAACGGCAACGCATATCACTTATCAGGGTATTGATGCTGAAACTGGCAAACCGTATGTGGGCTATGCCAGTAAGCAGGGGCGACAGGCAGCCCAAGAGATATTGAAATATCGATATGGTAACGGTTTTGGTCGCTTTGGTGGTAAACCACCTGAAGTTATCTATGAAGGTTATTCTCAAGCAGGTAAAGATACTGCTCGTGGATTAGAACAACGGCGATTTGAAAATCTGGGTGGTCTTGAGGGTACAGCTAATAAACAAAATCCAGTGGGACCAAACAATACCCGCCGGACTGATTATCTGGCTGCGGCGGACGAACATCTAGGGCAAACAACTAAACGCAACGGCAAAGGAGGCAGCCGTTGCTGACGGCTGTTTTGATCAATGGTGAAACGAATTGTCTGGAAGCATAACCATCTGGTTAATATTAAACTGAGGGATAATCTGTATACCATTGGACAGATGCTTAATAGTGTAGAAATGCAGTTTTATGATATCTGTAATACAGATGGAGTCTGGAAAAATATTGATTTAAATCAAGTGCCTACTTTATTTCGGATTTTAGTTGTCAATGCTGTTTATAAATTGATGCCAGATAAAATTAAGGATAAATCAGTTATTCCTAATACTCAATCCTATAATAATTACTGGATAAAGCCTTATTCTTCATTCGATGGTGATCATTATCCTGGAGGTAAAAACTCTTTTTTATTTATGGGCGGTAAACTGATTGATATCGGTCCTGAGGGTAATATCGGAACCACACTGGCACCCGTATTAAAAGAAGACTTAACCTTACCAAACGATCGGGAACTCATTGAAAAATATGAACTAACCAATATGTGGTCACATGAAGAGTTAGCAGAACGTCTGTGTCGTTATTTTGATACCGGTATTAACCGTGATGACCTGAAATTCGAGGTGTTTCCGGGACTGTGGGATGACAGAGAGCAATTAAGGCCCTTGACCAGTCGTTTACCGGTACCGCTACGATAATATAGATAATATATAAAAGCCGGAAGATCTCTGTGATTTTCCGGTTTGATCAAATAACACTGAGCGCATCTCTCTTCCCCCGCCTGACCGCCGTCTGGCAGGTATTGTATAACGGCAACCGTGCACTGCTCTGTCGCTATCACTACAATGAACATGCTCAACTGGTGGGTGTCAGCCATCGGGATACCTCCATATAATAAATCTAAAGATGAAATAATTAATATGTTCACTATCGAAGAATAAAGTTAAGAGCCGGAAGATCTCCGCGATCTTCCGGCCTGATTATGATCTACCGTAACTTAATCTCATTGAACTGGCTCTGTTGCCGGGGTAGTCTTGTTTACCCAGTTGCCGCTCAGTGCATAGCAGATGGTGTAATAACATTCTTTGGAAAGCCATTTAACTGGGTTATTGTTGCAGATAATTTATTAAATCCTGTTAATCACAAATGTCGAGTAATAAACCCGTTGGAAACCAATTCAGTGCGATTAGTCACTTTTGTTTTGGCAAAGATATTGCGCAGGTGGGTTTTGACGGTAGATAGGGAAATATTAAGTATCTGTGCAATACGTTTGTTACTTGATCCTTCTCTTATCAAATTAATAATTTCTTGCTCTTTATCTGTCAGAATAGTGGGTGTTTCAGGAAGCAAGTCCCTGACAGCTAATTCAATTAATGGCAGAATAGCACTGAGGCGGTTAAAGTCTTTTGGTGTAAATGGGGTATCTCGTAATAAAGAGACGCCGGCAATAATTCGGTTGTGTTGACGGATAAATATTTCAGCGATGTCCTGTATATTATTTGGCTGCATAAATTCATGATAATATTTGTTATGTTTAGTCAGTGTTTTCTGATCCATGCCAACCATATTGATATCATTTTGTTGATAATTAGCCGGTTTTAACGGATCTAAATGCTGAAAATGAGTCAGATAATTCTGGTGAGTTTCGTCGGAAATACCATATAGAATGTAATTCTCAGGGCGTAATTCATTATTCACCAAATAGAATGCTGCGGCTGAGATAGGAATCAGATGCGCAATGGTGTTTAAGCAGCTGTGGATTAGAGCATTTTCACGGCTATTCGGTAGTACAGTAGACAAGAAAATTCTCCCTTTAGAATAATGTCTAACTGGATAAATCAATACTGATGATTAATTAAACGCTAATTAAAATCCAGAGTCAACACAAAATAAACATATTAATAACGTGATATAGATTGCAATAATTGAAATTTCTCACCGTGATGATCACCTGTTAAGAATAGAGATTTTAGTATATATCTGAAATAATTTCTTAATGCATTGATTAAGTAATCTATTTTTATTGATTGATATTTAAGTGATTATTTTTGATTTTTGTTTTTTTCTGGTGTTTTTCGTCACACCTTTTCGGCTATGAATCCCCCTTTAGGTATCGTTCTTTAGGACGATAGCCGGTATTCCGTTTCACTTTCTATAGTGTATTTATTTATCCTCAATAAAGTTTACAAAAAATTCACAAATAAATCGCTGTGAGCGTTATTTCTACGATCGGAAGTAAAAGGGAAAATAAATGAAGATGTCAACACGACTGACTTCGCATATTGAAAAGGGAGTGGTGGGGTTTCCTACTACATTGGCAAGTTCCATCGGGGTGATCATGGCGAGTCCGGTTATTCTGACTGTGACCAGTGGCTTTGGGATTGGTGGTGACACTTTCGTACTGGCAATATTGATCAGTTTTATCATGATGCAGGCCCAAGTGACGACGTTTGCTGAGGCAGCAGCTATTTTGCCTACTTCCGGCTCTGTTTATGACTATATTTCTTGTGGCATGGGGCGGTTCTGGGCAATTACTGGTGCGCTTTCGGCTTATTTGATTGTTCATATTTTTGCGGGTACGGCAGAAACGATCCTCTCCGGTATTATGGCATTAGTGAATTTTGACGGCCTTAATACGGTGGTGGAAAGTCATAACGCTTCATGGATGGTCGGCGTTGGGCTCGTTATTACGTTCGGATTACTTAATGCGTTGGGTATTGAAGCGTTCGGTAAAGTCGAAATTGTGCTGACATCCTGCATGTGGAGTACCTTGGTTATTTTCAGTATTTGCGGATTATTAATGCCGTTTGCTGTGCCGCTGGAGAGTTGGTTTGGTGAGGGGCTTAATGTAAGCGATCCCTTTGCCGTGCTGAGTCTGGTAGGTATGGCAATGTTTATGTTTGTCGGCTGTGAACTCGTGACGCCAATGGCGCCGGAAATTAAAAATTCTGCCAAAGTTTTGCCGCGAGCAATGGTGACGGGCCTGTGTGGGGTGGCTTTCTGTATGGGGCTATATGGGGCGTCAATCAGTCATCAGGTAGAAAATGTGCTGGTGGATGTAGAAAATAATGTTCGTTTGCTGGAAACGCCAATGGCCATTCCTGCTTTTGCCGGCCAGGTGATGGGGGATTTTGGTAAATATTGGATTGGTATCGGGTTATTATTGGCGGGAGCGGCAACGATTAATACCCTGATGGCGGCGGTACCACGTATTCTCTATGGTATGGCATTAGATGGAGCATTGCCGCGTATTTTTGCTTATCTACATCCACGTTTTAAAACGCCAATATTTGGGATTTTGGTTGCGGTAATTATCCCCTGTTTACATGCCTTTATTATTCAAGGTGATTTGAACCGGATTATGCCTTTGGTGCTGGCAGCGGTATGTGCCTGGTGTGTCGCTTATTTGTTGGTGACATGTTCCGTGATATTACTGCGTATTCGCAGACCTGATTTACATCGTGCTTATAAATCTCCTTTTTTCCCATTACCTCAAATTGTCTCTAGTGTAGGAATTATTTTGGCGATCATTCACATTACACCTCCGGGAATGAATCCCGGTGATGTGTATATTCCATTCGCCATCATGTTGGGCCTGACCGCCAGCTATGCTCTGTTTTGGACGCTCTGTGTGCAACGGGTGAATCCGTTTAAACCCGTACCCGTTGAACAGGTACTTTCACATACTTTCACTCAGGGTGAATTGCCGGAGGTACAACTTGAGCCACTTCGTTCCCTTAATTGATGGTATTTGGCGGCGGTTAAATAAACCCCGCTATCCTACTGGCTATCAGGCAGGTGTAACGCTAAGCCGGTTGAAACAGAATTTATCGCCTTACTGTTGTGAGCGTTTATCAGCAGAAAGTTTGCAAGTGACGTTACCTGATGGATTGCAGATTGAAGTTTGTGAAAAGCCGAAGACGCTGTTTCTGGCCTATATTGTCAGTTGTTGTTTTCGTTTGCAGGGAATCACGTCACTCAAGGAAGAAATCGTTATTAAAGCCAAGGTAAAGGGGATATTTCGGCGAAAAACCGTGACTTATTACTGTTGTCATGGTGCAGAGTTTGGGCAACAGATTATTGATTTACTCAATCAGTATCCATTAATTGGTGAAACATTAGCTGAGTTGGATTTCCGGCATCTCACATTAAATATTCATCAGGGACGATGGCAATTTGAGGTGGAACATTTTGCCGCTTCTGAGGTTGTCAGCCGATTGCCGGCCAGTCGTCGTTATTTACGTTTGACTTCTGAACAGCGCCATTTGTTGCTCAGTACGTTGCTGATGTTTAGTCAATTCATGAGGAAGGTAGATGAAAAAACAATAAGATACGGATAACTTTTGTTTATTTTTAAAAAAAAACCACCGATCTTTATTCAAGGGTCGGTGGTGATGGTGATGTGAGCGCAATGGATATTTACATTGGCACAGAATTTCTCGCCATATTTAAAGTATCGACAAGCTGATCAATATCTGCCAATCATTTTTCGTTAGTTGCGATCTTAAATAATTAGCGAGATTGATCTGGTAATCGATCATATTGCTAAATCCAGCTGGCCCCATATCACCAGAATTATTGACTTTGATTTTAAGATAGAGATCACAGATACTCAGGTAAATTTACTGAAATCTTTTATCGAATCATTGTTATTCAATCTATACTGAATATGTAAAATAATAGATAGGAAAATTTAAATGGCAATGCTTGACAATAGGGCAAGGAATTATCAAGTCTTTGAAGATCGATTTACCTAAAATCAATTCTATACCCTATGGATTTCAAGATGTATCGCGACGGCAAGGGAGCGAATCCCCGAGAGCATAGAGAACTATGTGATTGGAGTGAGGGCAGCTAACAAAGGGCAACTTGAAAGATAACGGATATATTTCGGAGGAAATTGTTAATGTCTAGGACTGGTGAAGAATATATTGAAAGCCTGCGTGATGGAAGAACGATTTTTCTGAATGGAGAAAAGATCACTAATCACGTGGATCACCCTGCTTTTCGGAATGCAATTAGAACCGTAGCTTCACTTTACGATTACCAGGCAGCACATGCTGATCAGATGACGTTCGAAACGTCTGGTGGTAAGCGCGTTGGTTTATATTGGGAGCTTCCTACTACCCGAGAGAAATTAATTGCCAGAGGTGAGGCTGCGTATGCCTGGGCAATGCAGAGTTGTGGTTGGTTAGGTAGAAGCCCAGATCATGTTTCCGCTGCGCTTACCGGAATGATGACTCACTTGGAAATATTCGAGGAATATTCTAAGGATAGAGCTGAAGCGTTAAAAAATTACTATTCCTATGCCCGCGATAAAGATATTTATTTGTCTTTCACCTTAGTCAATACACAAGGTGATCGTTCCAAAACCCCCAGTGAGCATATAAAAAATGAATTTCATACTCTTGGTGTATTGGAGGAAAAACCGCAAGGAATAATTGTTCGCGGAGCAAAGATGTTAGGGACAGCCGCCATCCTTGCAGAAGAAGTTGTGGTTGGCGTGTTTAATCCACTCAAAGAAGGGGTTGATGATAAATATGCTGTGTCTTTTGCCTTACCATTGAATACAAAAGGAATAAAAATTCTTTCCAGAAAGTCCTATGAAATAGGCAGCAATAAATTTGATTCCCCTTTATCGCATCAATTTGACGAAAATGATGCTGTCGTTTATTTCGACGATGTTTTCGTTCCGTGGGAAAGAGTGTTTATTTATAAAAATACGGAGATGTGTCGCCAGCAATTTCTGGCAACTGGCGCTGACGTTTTAATGGATGTTCAAGGTATGGCTCGGTATGCCGTTAAGCTACATTTCTTAACGGGTTTGGCTCATCAACTTACCGAAGCCACTGGCGTCAATGAGATTCCTGCTGTTCGTGAGTCATTAGCTGAGCTTGCTTGCTGTGCCACTAATATTGAAGGGCTGTTTCGTGGTTTGATTAATAATCCTGATCGACATAATGAGTATTATATTCCTAATCGCTCACAACTGTATGCTTGCCAGGTCTTATTACAATCAACTTATCCAAAGGTGATAGAAAACATCAGAAAACTCTCAGGGGGTGGTGTGATTATGTTACCGTCAAGCTATATTGACTTAGCAAATCCAGAAATTCGTGACTTAATAGAAAAAACGCAATATTCAACTTTGTTGGCACCCATTGAACGAGTGAAATTACTGAAATTAGTGTGGGATGCTATTGGTTCTGAGTTTGCATCACGTCATACTCAATATGAAATGTTCTATTCAGGCGCGCCTTTTATTGCTTTGTCTCGTGTTTATGAAAAATATGATTGGGATTTTGCTAAAAGTATGAGCAAAGGGATTTTAGACTCTATTGATGTGAGTTGAATTCTGTATTTAATTCGAATGCAGTTAATCAGTTTTATTTTTATCGAATGTGAAGAAGCGGGATAGATTATATCCCGTTTTTTGTTCTTTAATCGTTTAAAAGATGAGGTGACTTGATTAATAGCATATTGAAATGTTGAATTGTTTATGTGTCCATCTATAAATTATTTCATCTTGTTAGAGAGTTATTTTGCTGAAATATTTTGACATATTTATATCTTGTTTTTGAAAGTTAATACACAAATTATTCTATTAATAATAGTAATTGTTCTTATGCTTAAATAAAAATTTAGTGCATGATTTGCCGCGTCAAAAAATCAAATACCAACAATCAACAGTCAAAAAAGAGAATAAAATGAAAGTAAACATAATGATATGTACTCTTATGGCTTCCTTTAATGTCTTTGCCTCTCAGTGCCACAAAATAAACTTTCAGGAAGATCAGCAAATAATAACCGGGAATTTTAATTCTCAAGGGGGAGCGTGTATTGAGTTTAATATTCAGCCTGAACATTATGTACGTGGATCGGCATTGGGTATGCGGAAGTTAGTCGCGCAGAAGGGTAATCAACAACATATTCGTACGCTTTTCACTGATAACCCGGTGGATGCTCGTCAGTTAATTGGCTTTACTGTTCCTCTGGCGGGAAAATACCGGTTGGCAGCCAGGGGCAACGCAGGAGAACCGTGGCAGCTTACATTGTCATTTCCATCTTATATTCCCAAGGATAATGATTACAGGCAGCAGCCAGAAAGCCTGCGTCTGAAACAACTTCAAACTGAAATTGCACAAGGAAAAGGCCCCCATGCCTTCTGGCGGGAAATAACCCGCAAGGGTGCGCCGTTGATTGAAGATTATGATGATAAAAATAAGCGCGTCACTTTCCTGTGGCGCGGCGCAAAAGCGAATGTCTTTATTCTGGGGGCACCGAGTGGTGATCATGATCCGATGTCACATTTAGCAGGTTCTGATGTCTGGTTTCGTAGCTATATCGTTCCGTCAGATACCTTGATGCAATATAAATTGGCTCCGGATTTGCCGCGGATTGAAGGCTCGGCTGACGAACAGCGTAGGTCGATTTTGATTACTGCACAGGCCGATCCATTGAATAAAAATGTAGTACCGGCTGTATCCGAAGATGTGTTTAATCATGATTCATTGCTGGCATTAAGGCCGACCCTGTGTGATATCGCACAATTCAAGCAATTACCTTTTCAGGGAGCGACTAAACTTCATCAGCTTGAGAGCAGGATTTTAGGTAATAGTCGGGAAATTGCGATTTATCAACCGGTTACTCCGATGAAACAGCCTGCTATGTTGGTGCTATTTGATGGGCGGATTTACCGCAAACAGTATTACATTGATAGATTCTTTGATTCCCTGATCGAACAGGGCAAGATCCCGCCTATGTATGTGGTGTTTATTGATAGCTTGGATAGTGTACGTCGAGGTCAGGAATTACCGCCTAATCCTAATTTTGCTGAATTCATGGCGAGTGAGTTGATGCCGTGGCTGGCGGCTCAGGGTATTAAAGCCCCGGCAGAACGCACCATTATTTCAGGTTCCAGTTATGGTGGATTGGCATCTGCATGGGTGGCATTTAATCATCCTGAATTGTTTGGCAATGTCCTTAGTATGTCTGGTTCGTATTGGTGGGCTCCTCAGGGAGAAAAGCCTGAATGGTTAATCCGTGAATTTGCCAAAGCAGAGAAAAAACCCTTGCGTTTCTACTTACAGGCGGGATTGTTCGAAACCCATGTGGGGGAATTGGAGGGCATTTTATATAATAATCGCCGCATGAAAGAGACATTATTACAGAAAGGTTATCCAGTTGAATCCAGTGAGGTTTCTAGTGGCCACAATTATATTTCGTGGTGTGAAACCTTGTACCACGGAACCCGATCATTGGTGGCGAAATGGTGAGTTAATTCTATTTTCTTCACATAATTGTCACATAATTTATTTAGTATCCCTTTATCAGATAACGATGATTTTTATTCCGATTGCGTTTTAATAAGGAAACCTTAATGTCGAACAAATATACGAAAAGTTTGGTTGTAGTCATGGTCTCAGCCTTAATTTCAGGTGTCAGCTTACCGGTGTTGGCGACTGATGATCAAAATGCTAATCAAATTATGGCGGAAGGTCGGGCGGTGAAAGGTAATATTACGGAATTTGGTGGGGCTCGCCGTATGACTCAAAACCAGACTGAGGCATTAAAAGCAGCGATAAATAATCATAAAGCTAAGAATGTTATTTTGTTTATTGGTGATGGTATGGGGGATTCTGAGATTACTATTGCTCGTAACTATGCAGAAGGCGCGGGTGGATTTTTCAAAGGAATTGATGCCTTGCCATTTACCGGCCAGTACACTCACTATTCTCTGGATAAAAAGAGCCGTAAACCCAACTATGCGACGGATTCAGCCGCTTCTGCCACCGCTTGGGCTTCTGGTGTAAAAACCTATAATGGCGCATTGGGTGTTGATGTATTTGGTAAAGATCATCAAACTCTGCTTGAGCTGGCAAAAGCGAATGGTAAAGCAACAGGTAACGTAACGACGGCCAGGGTGCAGGATGCCACGCCAGCAGCACTGTATGCGCATGTCACTGACCGTAATTGTTATGGCCCGCAAGAGACGGTAAAAGGATGTCCAACGGATGCGCTAGAAAATGGCGGTCGTGGTTCCATTACAGAGCAATTACTGGTGGCTCGTGCTGATATCACATTAGGTGGAGGCGCTAAGTTTTTCGCCCAGAAATCGGTTGCCGGCGCTGGCAAGGATAAAACGTTGGAACAGCAGGCACAGGAACAGGGTTATCAGTTGGTCACGGATGCTAAATCACTGGCATCCGTGACTAGAGCGAATCAGAAAAGACCGCTGTTGGGCCTGTTTCATGAAGACAATATGGACATTGCCTGGGAAGGACCTAAAGCAGTTTATCACGGTAATATTGATAATCCCCCAGTGACTTGTAAAGTCAACTCGAAACGGAATCCTGATGCGCCGACGTTGGCACAGATGACGGAGAAAGCCATTGATTTGTTAAAAGAGAATAAAAATGGTTTCTTCTTACAAGTGGAGAGCGCTTCTATTGATAAGCAGGATCACAAAGCTAATCCTTGTGGGCAGATTGGAGAAACCGTTGTATTAGATGAGGCGGTGCAAGTTGGCTTGAAATATGCGCGTAAACACGGTGATACATTAGTTATCGTCACCGCTGATCATGCTCACTCCAGCCAGATTATTGAAGCTCATATAAAATCTCCGGGGCTGACTCAGGCATTAATCACGAAAGATGGCGGTGTGATGGCGGTTAACTATGGTACTTCTGAGGGCAAAGAACAGGAACATACGGGTACTCAGCTACGAGTGGCTGCTTATGGCCCTCAGGCAGCCAATGTTGTAGGTCTGACTGACCAGACAGATCTATTCTTCACGATACGTGATGCGATGAAGTTAAAGTAATTTTTGGGTGGTTGGGGAATAAGTGGTTGAGGAATAAAGAGTTAAGGCCGGATATTCTCTGGCCTTAATTTTTTTGTTTTTTTAGTGTATATTTTTCTCTAATTACATTGGTAGGACAAATACAGCTGTGAACTAAATAAAATTATTGAGAGAAATACTCTAGATTTGATGAATAAATTAGTGATATGGAAAAAGCCATTAAAGTTAGTGATGCAATTTTAAAGAAATAATTAGGCTGTATATAGCTACTTTGCATATGCAGCAAATGTAAAGTCTTGCCTAATAATGCCCATAAGCAGGAAACTGGATATAGAGTTAAAAGTAAAATTACCATTGAGGATAAGTATATATACCCTATGGATTTCAAGATGCATCGCGGCGGCAAGGGAGAGAATCCCCGGGAGCATAGATAACTATGTGACCGGGGTGAGCGAGTGCAGCCAACAAAGAGGCAACTTGAAAGATGACGGGTATAGTTGGTAATTCAAAAGCATAAGAGGGAATAATATAAGAAGCTAGTATGAATGCTTTTGGACTAAGTAATGTTGTTATAAATATTTCTTTGAACGTTATTTCATCTGAGCAACTAGAGGTTAATGAAGATTTCCAAATTTTTATTGATAAAAAGGCAATGTAAATTGCAGATAAAATTTTCAGCAGAAAATTAATCCAAGGGAAATATAAGTAAATAAATGTTAAGGTAAAACCTAAGATACTAACGGAAATTAAATAACCTAACATTACAATAATTATTATTTTTTGTAATTTTCTCCAGTTTATCTTCAATCCAGAAGATAATATCAATGTATTTGTTGGTCCTGGCATAACTAATAAAAAAGATGAAAGGTAGAATATTTTTAGGCTTTCGTTGGATGAGAAATAATGAATGAGATGTTCCATTAAACGATATCCTCTAATATTGATGTGGCTTTTCGGAAATTCCACATAATAGCTGAAAACGACTCGTTAGTATATTTTCAGTAATGATGGTTACTTGGTGTAAAAATAAAATGCAGTTTAGAAATAATAATGTTATGTGACAAATTACTATTGGTTTTTTAACATTTGAGTAGTGTGATTCGATAAAAAATAAAAATATGATGTCTATAATGACTTTTTACGCAAAGTCCTGATGCGTCGCTCGGACAATCAACATTAGCAGAACAGAGGGCTCAGTTCCCATATGCCTATCATTTTGATGCGGATGGCGTTGCGAGTTTTCTAAAACGTTATGCAATGAATCGAGGTGTTAGCCATATAGAAGATGATGTGACTCATATAGAAATTGATGAGAATGGAAAAATAGGATATCTGGAAACAAAAATACACGGAAAACTTAAAGCTGATCTCTATATTGATTGTACTGGATTCAAAGGATTATTAATTAACAAGGCATTGAATGAGCCATTTGTGAGTTTTTCAGATGTGCTAAAAAATAACCGAGCAGTAGCATTACGAGTACCTAGAAAGGATACGGGTGATATTGAACCATATACAACAGCTCGTACAATGTCCAATGGATGGCGTTGGACGATTCCTTTGTATAAGAGGAATGGTTATGGGTACGTATATTGTGATACATACCAAAGCCCTGAAGAAGCTGAAGCTGAATTAAGGAAATCCATTCCATATGAAAATGCAGAGTGTGTTGCAAATCATATTAGAATGAGAATTGGTCGTAGCAATCGTTCTTGGGTAAAGAATTGCGTAGCGATTGGATTATCAAGCGCATTTGTTGAACCTTTAGAATCAACGGGAATTTTTTTCATTCAACATGGAATTGAGCAGCTCGTCAGATTTTTTCCAAGAAGTAGCGGCAATGAGTTACTCATTGAAGAGTATAATACGCGAGTTAATCGTGTTGTTGATGGTGTTAAAGAGTTTCTATTGCTCCATTTCTCATTAGCAAAGCGTAATGATACTGTGTACTGGAAAGAATGGAAAAATGTTGAATTACCTAAAGAGCTTTTAAAAAAAATAATGTTAGCGGAAGATCATTTGCTGGATAAAGAAACTATCTATCCTTTCTATCATGGTTTTGAAGAATATTCGTGGAATACTATGATTCTGGGTTTGGGTTCAGATTCACTCAGGGCGCGAGCATACTTTTTTACCCCCCCCTTGAATGAACCGTAATTATATGATCTCATTCTCCTTATTTTTCTTTTTAATACTCGCCCATGAATCCGAACCAGACCCTGATTGAACATTTAACCGTTGTGAAAGAAACTCGTTCTGACATCAATCGTCAATACGAGCTGATTGATGTTATTTTTCTTGTCATCAGCGCCATTCTCGCTGGCGCTGAAGGTTGG
>NZ_CAWNWY010000062.1:0-12100 GCF_963878365.1 Photorhabdus sp. HUG-39
ACTGGCGGAACAGACTGCCGCCCATACGCACCACAACACAGGTACGCCGGAGAACGCCAACGCGATAAGGAACACGGCCTATAAATCGGATAGGCTGAAACAGAAATATTCGCCTGTGATTGGTTGACTTTCAGTCTGGCAGTGTTGTTTGTTTTATAGTCATGTTATAGGTTGATATTTCTGATTCTAAGCATTAGACTTCTTATGTTAGTTGAAGTGGATCGCGCTAAGGCCGAGGCTACCAACCCGGTTAAGAGCACAAAAACAGAGGTCCTGCTTAAAGGTAAAAACAAAAAACCAACCTCACCAGTTGGTTTTTTTGTTTTTACCTATCTATTAATCCATTGAATCATATCCAAATAAACTTATAATCAACGGCTGTTAGTTGAGGCGCGTTTTGGCCTGTGTATCTCTTACGCAAGTTTTCGTAAGTCCTGGCTGAATACAGGTGGTGCTGATTCAGAGCCTTGGTCGGAGCGCGATCCACTTCAACTAACATTGATGAGAACCAGACGGACAGGCAATGTAAAGGCAATGGCTGGGTAAATCGTGCTCCTCAACTGGAGCAAACGGGTGAAAGCATTTATTGACTCTGCTATCATCGTTCTCAAAGCGTTAATCGCGCTTTTAGAGCTGATCCGTGCATTTCTGAAATAGATAACGGAAACGTAGCTAAGGCCATCGGGGTAACCTCCCGGTGGCCTTTAACATTTACCGCTTTTGCTCAAGCAAGCCACTCTTGTTTAAGTGGCCCAATATACTGATCTAACAGCTTAAATTTGGTAATCCCGACCGGACTTGAACCCGTGTTCAAGCGGTTATTGCTCCGGTAGTATGGGAGGATAGCCAACAGATTAGTGTAGTTTACCGCGAGTCATACACATAATAACATTGGGATGTCTTTTTAAATGCGGTATCAATCAACGCTACGGGTTATGATGGTCTGAAATACAATTATCTCGCCCGCAACATGCGGGCTTTTTTATACTTTCATAGAGCTTGAATACAATTCTGATATTAAATGAATGGGCAGTAAGTGTAATAAAAAACTGATAATTCAGTGTGTTATATTAGCTTAGTGATTTAAAAGTTGTCGTTACTTTTTTGGATATAGAAATAACTTATGTGATATCAGAATTGTTTGGTAAATCATTTCGGACGGTTCGTTTGATAGGCTGCTTATTTTCATCAAAATACCGACTGGGCCATATCTCAGCAGGTGTGACACCAATTTCCTGAGCAATCAGTAATTCCCCTTTAGGCCAAGGGCGCGTTAAAGCATTTGCTAATGTTGAAGAACTTAAACCGTGCTCCCTGGACAATGATGCCAGCGTTTTATTCTTCTTGCGTATCGCAGCGATAATATCGGCGGTATGCCAGTCTTTTTTCATATTCCTGCTTACCTCTTTGGTGGTGGCGATTCAAACAGGGTTCGCAGTACCGGAGAACATCCAATCCGGCGAGGCATAGCCTCCCCTGCCTGAACCGCCATAGAAAGAGCGATAACAGGCACACTGGTAAGAAAACAACCTTACCAGTGGGATGTTCGTTCAAGGCTGCGACCCCCTGACCATCGGATTTTGCCGATAGCAGTGCTACTTTAACTGATTGTATTATCTGACTCAAGAATCAAATAAATACCTTAGTGACGGTTTGCCTCGCTGCGCTTATGACGAAATAAATGAATTTATGGCGAAAACGGCACTACACCGCACCCGCCTGCACGTTTTGGATCAAAAAATTTTTTCAGTTTTAAAATCCTACGAATCGAACAGCCAAACCGTGCCAGCACTGGCATTGTGAGAGAAGCAGCAAACTGAAATGATTGAAAAGATTTTCAGGGAATTTCAGTTTTTGGATCAAAAGAGGATCACGGATAAAATCCCAATACAATGATATTAAAGGAAAAATTATATTTTGCGTGGAAAATAAAATCACGGAGGAAAGCCGTGCTTTATCATAAAAATTAGATAAGGCCGGTTTTACTGGATATATAGAACTGAAATTATTTTCTCCTTTTGCATTATGACAAGGAGAAAGTGAAAGTATTAAAGTGAGCTTAATTCATTAATAAGCGCAGGGTTACGTTCAAGCATCTTAAGTAGTTTCAGTGATGAACCAGAAGGAATGCAGCGGTGTCCATTGATGCCCATAAAAATAAAATAGATGGACGTAAAGTGGACATTGGACAAACAAAAAGGGCTACACTTTAGTGTAACCCCTTGATTTATTTGGTGGAGCTGGCGGGAGTTGAACCCGCGTCCGAAATTCCTACATCCTTGGTACTACATGCTTAGTCTAATCTTTACATTCGCTTGCCAGCTGCGGATAGACACGCCACTAACAAACTAGCCTGATTAGATTTAACGCTTCAACCCCAGGCAAGGCATCCACGCGATCTCTTTTGGGTTTGACCTCTCTTGATCCCCGTCCTAAGAGCGGAGGCTAGGGAGAGAGGGCTCTGCGCAGGTTATTAAGCTGCTAGTGCGTATTTTTCGTCGTTTGCGACTATTTTTTTGCGGCTTTTTACGAGGCCAACCGCCCCTCGGCATGCACCTTGGGTTTCGCGAATCCCGTCGAATCCAGAATCAGCCCCAAGTGTCTTAAACGCAAGTATATCAGAATACTAAACCATAATGCCAGAATTTATCGCCCAGCATTCTTCATAATACGCGCTTTGTCTAATTTCCATTCACGTTCTTTGATGTCCGAACGTTTGTCGTGTGCCTTTTTGCCTTTCGCTACGCCAATTTTGACTTTGCACCAAGCATTTTTCCAATAAAGAGATAAGGCAACAACGGTATAACCTTCACGATTGACTCGACCATATAACGAATCAAGTTCGCGTTGATTAAGTAAGAGTTTGCGTGAACGCATTGGATCACAGACGACATGGGAAGAAGCTACATTTAACGGAGTGATGGTGGCACCAAAAAGATAAGCGTCGCCATCTTTGAGCAAAACGTAACTGTCGCTGATGTTAGCTTTACCAGCGCGCAGTGATTTGACTTCCCATCCTTGTAACGAGAGACCCGCTTCAAATTCTTCTTCAATGAAGTATTCGTGACGAGCTCGTCTATTCATGGCAATGGTTGCCGAACCGGGTTTGTGTGCTTTTTTCTTTGTCATAGTGTATGCATTATACTGAATGCTTTGGTGAAAGAAATCTTTTCCCGCGCATATTTGCTGATTAATGCGTGTTTATTGCATTATACGCTGACAGTTTTTTCTTTGATCACGTATAGGTGATATTATTTGCTACAATTAAGCCTTACAGGAAATTATATGCCACAGATTAGTCGCTCTGCGTTAGTACCGTATAGCGTGGAACAAATGTATAAATTGGTCAATGATATCGATTCTTACCCGGATTTTTTGCCGGGGTGTGTCGGCAGTCGGGTGCTGAGTGTTAGCAGTAACGAAATGACTGCATCAGTCGATGTTTCGAAAGCGGGTATAAGTAAGACTTTTGTTACCCGGAATATTCTGGCCGATAACCAAAGCATTAATATGCAACTGGTCGACGGGCCTTTTCGTAAGTTGATGGGAGGCTGGCAGTTCATACCATTGAGTGAAGATGCCTGTAAAGTTGAGTTGCACCTTGATTTTGAATTCACTAATAAGCTGATTGAATTGGCTTTCGGTAAGATTTTTAAGGAGCTGGCTGGAAGTATGGTGCAGGCTTTTACTCTGCGTGCACGCGAGGTTTATCGTGTCTGATATCAATATCGAAGTTGTTTATGCATTGCCTGATCGCCAATATCTGCGTACGGTGAAATTGGCTCAAGGCTCAACTGTTGAGCAGGCAATAGTTGCATCAGGTTTACTGACTTTGCGTAATGATATTGATTTGCAAAAGAATAAAGTCGGAATTTATAGCCGTCCTGTCAAGTTGACGGATATTTTGGAAGAGGGTGATAGGGTGGAAATTTACCGCCCACTATTGGCTGATCCAAAAGAAATGCGTCGTAAGCGTGCTGAGCGGGCTAAAAATAATGCTCAATAATTACTATAGACAGTCAGTTATCTATTTTTTTGACGGACTGTCTATATTTCTTCGGTTATTGAAGATCTTCGGTAAGTGAATTTTCGTTTTTAATGTCAGTCAGTACACCATTACTGTCAAATGTCAGGGTCAGAGTTTGCTGAGTTACTTTTTCGTGCCCAGGTTGCTGACGGAATACATAAAACCACGTTTGAGTCCCAAACGGGTCTTGTAACATGGGGGTTCCTAATGTGTAAGCTACCTGTTGCTGGGTCATTCCCTTGTGGATTTTTGATACACTAGTCGGTGTTAGGTAGTTCCCCTGATTAATGTCAGGGCGATAAACAGCCCGTTCCAACGTAGAGCAACCCGCAGTCAGCATAACGAATGATATAGCAGCGGCAGTCAACATTTTACAGTGCATGGTAATTACATTCCTTTAGGAGTCAGGGGGTTGATAATAATAGACCTTGACGAAATTGAAAACCTTTATACCCGTTATCTTTCAAGTTGCCTCTTTGTTGGCTACGCTCACTCACCCCGTCGCGATGCATCTTGAAATCCATAGGGTATACAAGCTTTAGCTATGACCTTAAATATACGCAAAAGTTGTATCAAATTACGCTGCTAGCAGCTCTTTAGCGTTTGCCAGGGTATTTTTTGTTACTTCACTGCCCGCGAGAAGCCGCGCCAGCTCTTGTAATCTGGCTTTTTTATCCAGCAGTTGCATTTGAGTTTCAGTTTCTTCACCGTCAGTCTGTTTACTGACATAAAAATGTTGGTGACCACAACCGGCTACTTGAGGTAGGTGGGTGACGCACATAACCTGTGTAGATTCGCCTAATTCACGTAACAGACGGCCGACAATTGCAGCTGTTGGGCCGCTGATACCGACATCCACTTCATCGAAAATCAAGGCGGACGTTTCCATTTTCTTAGCCGTTATAACCTGAATTGCCAGCGCAATACGGGAAAGTTCACCACCTGAAGCAACTTTTGCGAGAGATTGGTGTGGCTGACCGGGGTTAGTGGTGACGTTAAATTCAACTTTATCTGAACCATCAGCATTCAGATGTTCAGGTGCAAAAGAGACATCAATGGTAAAGCGACCATGAGGCATGGCGAGTTGATGCATACTGTGAGTAATGAGTTCACTGAGTTCTTTAGCATATTGTTGACGAACCAGATGCAATCTTTCTGCAACTTCCAATGCCAGCTTATGGTGTTTATTGACCTGCTCGCTAAGGTGGGTGCAGTCATCTTCTTGCTGCGCCAGTAATTGCTGTTCTTCTAATAATTGTTGATGTAGTGAAGGAAGTTCTTCCGGTGCAACGTGGTGTTTGCGGGCCACTCTAATTTGTTGTGAAATTTTTTGTTCCAGCTCAAAAAGACGATTTGGGTCCATATCCAGTTGATCACCGTAATGGCGGAGTTCATCGCTGACTTCATTAATTTGAATGGATGCTTCTTCTAACATGGTGAGTAATTGACTGAATTTATCATCCATAGTAATGAGTTCTGCCAGTTCGTGTTTGGCGTAGTTCAGCAGACTGGTAATATTTTGTTCATCGTTATCACTAAGTAACTGGAGTGCGGTTTGGCTGACAGATAGTAGCTGACCACGGTTTGCTAGCCGTTTATATTCATTATCTTGTTCTTGATATTCACCTGATTGTGGTGCCAGCTCATTGAGCTCTTTTAAGTGATACTCCAGTAACTGTTGACGAGATTGACGTGCAAGCGCCTGTTGTTGGAATCGAGCCAGATCCTGACAACTTTGGTGCCATTGCTGATATGCCTGTTTCATTTCATTTTGCAGATTGAATTGATTAGCGTAAGTATCAAGCAGGCGTTTTTGGTGGCCGTTATTTAATAGTAATTGATGGGCGTGCTGACCGTGAATTTGAATAAGGTGGGTACCCAATTCGCGTAATTGGGAAATCGGTACGGCAGTGCCATTGATAAAGCCTCTGGAACGACCATCTGACGTTATTGTACGGCGTAGTAAGCATTCATTACTGTCATCAAGTTGGTGTGCTTCTAGCCATTGGCGAGCAGAAGGCGTATCAGAAAGAGAAAACCGGGCACAAATATCAGCACGAGAAGCCCCGCTACGCACCATATTGGCCTCACCACGATTACCCAGACATAAACCTAATGCATCAATTGCGATGGATTTACCCGCGCCGGTTTCACCTGTGATGGCTGTCATGCCTGGCTGGAAGTCAATTTCAAGCTCACGAACAATGGCAAAATTGCTAATGGTTAACTGGGTGAGCATCACACTTCTCCTGTGTATAAAAACACCTCTGTATCTTCATACAGTATAAACTGGTTTTTTATACAGTAAAGTAGTGAGACCTAATTTTTTAGAACATTTTTTTAGACCAGCTTAGTTTTGTACTTAATGTGTTGAAGTAATTATAGTCTTGAGGATGAATGAGATTGAGCTTCTGTTTGCTGCGGCTAATAACTACATCCTCTCCATCCTGTATAGGTAGAACTATTTGGCTATCGCAACTGACTTCATAATCGTTGCTATTTTGGGAAAATTTCAGCCTGATGCTGCTTTCACTACTGATAACCAATGGTCGGGAAGACAATGTATGTGGGAACATCGGTACCAGGACGATAGCATCCAGATTTGGTGTCAGAATTGGCCCGCCTGCGGAAAGCGAGTAAGCTGTGGAACCCGTTGGCGTTGCGATAATTAGTCCGTCAGAACGTTGGGAAAAGGCAAAACGTTCATCAATATAGACTTCGAATTCAATCATATGTGCCACTTTCCCCGGATGGAGTACGACTTCGTTGATAGCGGTACTGATACGAGGTTTCTGGCCGTTTCTTCTGACTTGAGCTTCTAGTAGGAAACGGTGTTCGTTCCGATATTCGCCATCCAATACTTCAGAAAGTTGTTGCAAAGCATTATCAGGATCTAAGTCGGTCAGAAAACCTAGATTGCCTCTGTTAATACCAATGACTTTAATGTCATAACGGGAAAGGACCCGGGCAGCGCCCAACATATTGCCGTCACCACCAACAACGACAGCTAAATCAGCTTGTTTGCCAATTTCGGTCAGACCGCCAGTTTGTGCATCTTTTAAACCAATGTCTTTGGCAACCTGACGATCAATAATGACAGAATAACCTTTGGATTTTAACCAATGATAAAGCATCTCATGAGTAGCAAGTGCTTCTGGGTGGCGAGGATGACCAACAATACCTATGCATTTGAATTTTTTATTCATCGTTGTAATTGCCTTCTAGCAAGAGGTTTTATCCTCACAATACGGCGGGTTCCCTTGAATCCCCAGTTTAGATCCCCATAATAGGCTAAGTAGCGAGATTAATGCCAAATACGCGGAGATATTCATGAGTAGTAAAGAACAAAAAATGCCTGACGAGCAAGTCTCGGAAGATATGGAAGTTGTATCTGAACAGCAAAATAGTGCGGATAAAGCAGAAGCATCAGAGACAGAAAGCGTTGTTGATCCGCGTGTCGCAGAGCTGGAAGAACAGCTCAAGCAGGCGCAACAACGTGAACGTGATGCCATTTTGCGTGCTAAGGCTGAAGTTGAAAATATCCGTCGTCGTACTGAGCAAGATGTGGAAAAAGCCCATAAGTTTGCGTTAGAAAGATTTGCCAATGAACTGCTACCAGTGATTGATAATCTTGAGCGCGCTTTGGAGGTGGCAGATCGTACTAATACCGAAATAGCACCTATGGTTGAAGGCATCGAGCTGACGTTGAAGTCTTTCCTTGGGGCTGTGGGTAAATTTGGTATTGAAGTTGTTGGCGACACAAATGTTCCTTTTAATCCTGAAATTCATCAGGCTATGACCATGATGGAATCCGATCAGCATGAACCAAATCATGTCATGATGGTCATGCAGAAAGGGTATACCTTAAATGGCCGTTTGTTACGCCCGGCAATGGTAGCTGTATCAAAGTAATTCTAGCTCAGTAGTCATTTTAGTTCAGTAATAAGTATCAATGCCGCTCCAACAGGGGCGGCATTTTTTTATTGTGGCAACTCAGGTGTCCAGTTGATTGGCTCGATGCCTTGTTTTTCTAGCAATGCATTGGCTTTTGAAAAGTGTTTGCAGCCAAAGAACCCTCTGTGAGCAGATAGTGGAGATGGATGAGGTGCTTTGAGAACATGGTGTTTATTAGCATCAATAAAGTAGCCCTTTTTCTGAGCGTGGGAGCCCCAAAGCAGAAAAACGACACCTGAACGGTGCTCATTGATAGCGGCAATGACTTTATCAGTGAACGTTTCCCACCCCAGATTCGCGTGGGAGTGTGCATTACCACGTTCTACGGTGAGTACGGTATTGAGTAGTAACACCCCTTGTTTAGCCCAACTGACTAGGCAACCGTGATTTGGATGCTGGAAGTCAGGTATATCGGATGCCAGCTCTTTGTACATATTAACCAGAGAAGGTGGCGCAGGAATACCCGGTTGTACAGAAAAAGAGAGGCCATGTGCCTGATTGGGGCCGTGGTAAGGGTCTTGCCCAAGTATCACCACCTTAATATCAGCCAATTCGGTGTAGCGGAATGCATTAAATACATCCTGTTGTGGCGGATAAATAGTTTTACCTGCCTGACGTTCTTTTGCGACATAGGCCAGCGTGTCGAGAAAATAGGGCTGTTTTTTCTCGTTACCGATTACGTCGTGCCATGTGAGGGGTGCGGACATAGTAAATCCTTTTTATATAATTACCAAATGGATGTTAGCTTACCGATTACAAAATCAGAGGAAAACTTTTGATGCACATTAAAACTAAATTCTTGATAACTATTTCAATGTTGTAAAGTATTTTTGAAAGTTTATCCAAAAAATTGCTTTGAGGTTAGCTATAGAAACTTATTTAAAACGTAAGGTAGCAGTATGTTTTATAGTAACTATATGAAATTAACTGTTTTGAATCAATGAGTATCCTCATTTGTGTGGGTATATAGGAATGAGGCATATTGTTTTGACCAAATAACCAAGATAACTCATTGATAATTTGGTTTATTGTGCGAACGTAGAGATAGAAATGATTAAAGGTATTTAACACCGTGAAGGGCCAGATTGTGGTTAAGGATAAGCTGGATCGTTTGAATATTGTATGAAGCCAAAACAGTATTTGTTGTAAGTAGTCAGTTCACTTTGACTCTTTTCTGGCTATTTATTGACAAATAATAGGTAGAAATTTCTCTGTTATCAGCGAGAAGAATCACAGTTGATTAATTTATTTAACAAATTTTAAACATTTATTTAACCCAATGGCGTTCCCTGCCGATAGATTAGTTGTACTGATTAAATCGTCGATTATTTTCAGCTATCCTTAGGGGAATTTTATGAGTTTATCAATTGAAATGAATCTATCAGTCGATTCAAGTTTTCCCGTTTTAAATAATCTTCAACTTGTTACACCGCCTTCTGTTCCAGACCAGAATATTGAAAAAGCGACTACTGAAATTTTTTCCCTCTCGGAAATAACTAAACAAAATAATAGAGTCTATCAATCATTAATTAATGAGCAGAGTATTAACGTTAATTTAAAGTCAATCACAGGAATTAAGTCTGAGCAAATTAGAGGTAAGCAATCTCATGAGATTGATTATATGTTGACTTTAATTTCTGATGATGTCTACATACGCACCACGATGGGAATAGGTGATTATGTTCGTCTTTCTGATGGTGAATTATTAAAGGCAGGAATAGAGCCGGCAAATTTAAGGGATGAAACAACGGGTTTTCAGGCAGGTATTTATCGGAATGACGATCTCTATATAGTGGCTTTTGTGGGCACTAATGATTTGAAGGATATATTAACTAATTTACGGCAAGGTTTTGGATTTGATGAAGCTCAATATCATCAAGCAATTGATTTAGCTCGCACTGCCAGAATAGCATTTGGGGAAAACTTGTTATTTACTGGGCACTCTTTGGGAGGTGGATTAGCCGCGACAGCCGCATTATCAATTGGAAAGCCTGCGGTAATATTTAATTCAGCTGGTGTTTCTGACAATATGATGAAAAATTTGGGTTTTTCACCTCAAGAGGGTAGGGCTATCGCTGAAAATGGATTGGTACGCCATTATGTTGTGGAGCATGATTTACTTGATGCATTACAACAAAAACTGCCGGTATCTCAGCCAATAGGACATAAAATCTTACTGAAATATAATGATGATTCGGAAGAATCAGGCAAAGGTTTTCCTAATAATCTGATACGTGGATTAAAAGCACATTCTCTTGAAAAGGTGCTGGAATTATTAACGATATACAAACCTTGGTTATCTTTAAATGATGAACAGCAAGAAGAATCTCTAGTCATGCTTAATGAACCGGATCTGAGCATTTCCGCATAATTAAAGAGAAGTGTGATGAAAATTAATGAAGTAATTGAGCCTGAATCGGAACTAGATGGTCAGCGGAGTGAAGAAAATATAACTCCGTTACAATGGGCGATATTCAATCAGCGAATGGATGATGTTAATAATTTGCTGAGGGATGGAGCTGATCCTACTCAACCTGGGTTGCAACAAGAAAGTGCTTTACATACGGCTGCAAAAATCAACAATCCTGATTATCTTAAATCTTTATTATCAGTCGCGCATGATGTGAATATTATACATCCCGTAACCTTAGCAACACCTTTACATGTTGCGGTTCAGGTAGGGAGAAAAATGCAGATTGAATTACTGTTGGCCGCCGGTGCTAATCCTAATCAGGCTAATCGGATTGGAGATACTCCGTTACATATTGCAGCCAAAATTAATTCGCCGGAACTGGTGCTGATATTGTTGAAGTCAGGCGCTGATCCTAAATTACAAAACAAGCAGCAATCAACATTCCTGATGTATCTTAATTTTACACCGCTAAAAGCGCGGAGCTGTGAGATGCAAGCGGAATATGATGAAGTCAATTATTGGCTGAAAGCTCAGCAAGTCAGCCGATATTATTTGAAGTAAGATAAAAACGGGCTATTTGGCCCGTTATTTTTCATTTAAAGATCAATAAATTAAATCAGTAATTGTGGGTTGAAGCATTAGGATCAATTCACAAATCACCATGTTTTTATCGTATTTTATGAATATTATATATTAATTTATTTTCCTTAATAAACAATGTCTAAAACCCAGAGTTGCTGGATATATTTCCTTAAATACGTTTTTGTTTCTCACTGTGAGCTTACGTGATAAATGATATCTACATTGTTATAATATTTTACCTGGTTTTATTAAGCGAAATCATTAATCGTGATCATCCGTGTTGTTATATGTAGTGATTATTATGAAAAGTGAAGCAATTTATGGAGACAGTATCTGGCAGCCTAGTCGGGAAAAACAAAAAGACATAAGTATTATGGTAAGTTGCTTGGTATAAAATATTAAATTATTTATTTTTTAGAGGAAATGTTTCTTTATTTATGACTAATAGGGGAAAAATTAAATTAATTTACTGATGTGGCGTGTTTTTATGAAAAATAAATAGTATAACTCGTAATTAACATTAAATAATGTTCACTTATTGAAATTATCTTTTATCTTTATCTCAAAAAAACAGTTCATATTTATTTGAGTTTGACTTTAATTTAAATTAAAGGTGGAAAAATAAACTTGTGATAAGTGTTATATTTATATTGCCTTCACGCATAAATAGCTTTCCATAATACCGATACACCTATGCTTTTTATTTTCTTTTTAAGCAATATTGGTTATGTAGCCTATTTCACTGATTCTACGGACTGCTTGGATGAAAAGGCTGTATGTCTTAGTACACAAGGGCTGGTTGGAGGTGGAGCATAATTATGGGAACTTATTTATATCCTGTTCCTAATCCTGATTTTCCATTCCTTGGTGTGCATTTCACACGAATGTTCAATGGCAAACGGGATGTTGGTCCGAACGCGGTATTAGCAATAGAAATTGGACGAGAGATTGTAAGAAGATATTTTCCGACTTTTTGAATATAGTAGAACGGTAAAAATAATCATCAATCACTCCCAGCCGTCTGTTTTTTTACCTTATACTTTGATTATCACTTTAACAGGGCGATAATCAAAACATAAAGTTGGTAGATTTTGAAAAGTATCACCCGACATTCCTGAATTGGG
>NZ_CAWNWY010000063.1:0-10547 GCF_963878365.1 Photorhabdus sp. HUG-39
ATGAACCACTCACGTCGCGGATTGTTGATGAACTTCGCCCAACAACCAAAGCACCAAGTGACAAAGCCCACAATAAGCCATCGAAAAAAGTATTGGCTAAACGCAAAGAGAAAAAGAAAGCGGAAGAATCGAAGAAAAAAGCTAAAATACGTCATCGAGATAGCAAAAATATCGGTAAACGCCGTAAACCTTCCGGTAATCCAAAACCAGAAGCGCCAACCAATAGCAATGCGTAAATCTTTAAACGGGCCGATTGGCCCGTTAATTATAATATGCAGTTTCGCATAGTAAGATTATTCTGTGAGTAAATAATAGGCTCAGAGCAAATGTTTTTTTTAATCCGACATTCCGCACCCAATTCAGGAATGTCGGGTGATACTTTTCAAAATCTACCAACTTTATGTTTTGATTATCGCCCTGTTAAAGTGATAATCAAAGTATAAGGTAAAAAAACAGACGGCTGGGAGTGATTGATGATTACTTTTACCGTTCTACTATATTCAAAAAGTTGGAAAATATCTTCTTACAATCTCTCGTCCAATTTCTATTGATGCCGTTGCAGCTGGTGAAGGTGCATTGCAAACATGTAATGAACGATGACCAACTACAAAATGAAAATCATCTACCAATTTTCCATCAATTGTCAATGCTTGGGCACGAACTCCAGCTGCCCCCAAAGAGATGTCCTCTGATTGCAAATCAGGAATAAGCTGACGGGCATTTTCGGTAAAAAATTGGAGCGAAAACGAACGTCGAATTTCTGCTATACCTTCACTGAAATAACGTGTAGCAATCTTCCAAAAACCTTTATAAGTGAGTATCTCCATCATATCTTGCAGACAAAAATCAGTTTTGCAATATCCCTCTCGTTTAAAAGCTAATACCGCGTTCGGACCAACATCCCGTTTGCCATTGAACATTCGTGTGAAATGCACACCAAGGAATGGAAAATCAGGATTAGGAACAGGATATATCAGATGGTTGACCAAATAATTTTTACTACTATCCAGAACGTAATACTCACCACGAAATGGCACAATTTTCATTCTTGTTTCATACCCCGCTAACTTAGCAATTCTATCGCTATGCAATCCAGCACAGTTCACAATCTGTTTGGCCTTATAACTCGCATGTAAGGTTTGTATTTCAACGTAGTCGGTATATTCATGAATTGAACACACCTGCTGTTGATAATAAATATTCCCATCCCTATTTTGAATAATCTCAGCTAATTTTCCGGCAATTTCTGGGTAATTCACAATTCCTGCATCCGGAACCAGAATAGCTTCCAACCCATTGACATAAGGCTCGCGCTTTTTTAAATCAGATCGTGATAATCGATTAATTTCAATCCCGTTTTGTAATCCCCTCTGATAGATATTATCCAGAAAAGGAAGCTCTTTTTGATGTGTTGCCACTATTACTTTACCGCAGCGGTCATAATATAACCCGTACTCCTGACAAAAGTGATATATAGTTTGGTTTCCTTTTTTTGCTAAACGTGCTTTTAAACTTCCGGGAGAGTAATAAATACCGGAGTGGACAACATTGCTATTATGTCCACTTTGATGGGCGGCTACTCTATTTTCTTTATCTAATATTAATAAATGTAATCGTGGATTATGTTCTTGCAAAGCATTTGCAACACCAAGACCAACCAATCCCGCTCCAATAATAATAACGTCGTACATTTTTAATTTTTCCTTATTTATTCCTAAATAATATATGGACACCGACAAAAATTAAAGTTGGTATCCATATATGTTATTTAAAATGATTCATATCAAGATTAAATAAATATTTAAGTATACATAACCTTTCATTTTTAAAGATATTAAACTCCATCAAACACTATTTAAATACACGAAAAAGGCACACAGTAATAATAAGCGGATAAAAGATACACACCTCATGGAGTTTTCTGTTTATTATAATTTTATGTAAATTCGTGCGACTCTATTAAACCTTAATTAAATCGAATTGCTTTATCAACATTACTATCTTCTCAATATCGTTGTCAGAAAGATGGTGATGACAGGGAATAGTGAGAATTTCTTGCGCTAAACGTTCAGTAGTGGGAAGAGCTATTTGAGGCTGGCTACGCAGCCATGCTTGTTGTCGATGAATCGGTATTGGATAATGGATAGCGGCTTCAATACCATGTTTAGCTAGGTGCTGCTGCAATTTGTCTCGGTTTTTTGATTTTACCACATAATGATAATAAGCGTTTCCCGGTTTTCCTGCCCCTAAATCTGTTCCAGTTCTTGTATTGAACAATTCTTTGTCATAAAAAGCTGAAATTTCCTTGCGACGTTGTAACCACTGGTTTAAATACTGAGTTTTGATATTTAATGCAGCTGCTTGTAAAGTATCAAGGCGTGAATTTATACCAAATAAAATAGATTCATTACGTGTCTGCAATCCATGATTGCGAGCAAATTTTGCATACTCAGCTATTTTCGAGTTAGTAGTGATGAGAATCCCACCATCACCAAAACCTCCGAGTGTTTTCAGTGGATGTAGCGAAAAAGCCGCAGCATCGCCTAATGTACCGACTTGCTGGTCATTGATAGTAGTTCCAATGGCTTGAGCACAATCTTCGATAACATATACTCCCCTCATATGGCACAGCGTGACAATCGGAGCAATATCTACGGGGCGTCCGCGCAAATAAACGGGTATAACAGCCTTTGTTCGTTCAGTAATCAGAGGAGCAATGGTGTCAACATTAATGAGTTCATCCTCTCCAATATCAGCTAGGATTGGTTTAGCGCCAACAGCAACTATTGCCCCAACTGTTGCTATAAACGTATTAGCACAAGTAATAACTTCATCACCCGAACCTATACCTAAAGCTTGCAATGCAAGTAGCAAAGCATCTGTACCAGAATTGAGTGCGATGGCATGTGCTCCTCCACAACATTGTGACATCCATTTTTCTAATCTTGAAACCTCTTCACCAAGCACAAAATCACCGGTTGTCAAAACATTTTGCCATTGCTTGAAAATTAGTTCGGACAAATCGATAGCCTGCTCTTGAATATTGTTACATTTAATCATGCTATTGCCTTTTAAATTTTTCGAGTGATAGCAGAAAGTGCGATGGCAGTGATTCCAATAGCACTGACGATTGCAGTCAATGTTAGTGTTTCAGAATATCCCACTGCCGCACCGATAATTCCTGCTCCAAGATAAATGAATGGGTGTGCACCACTGGTAACAAAAGTATCTACCGCTACAACTTTTCCAAGGTCTTTTTCCGGAGAGAGGGTTTGCATAGCAGTAGTCCAACCAGTGAGCCAGGATGCTTCAACAATCCCAACAAACATTGCCCCCAGAATGACCATCCAAGAGAAGCCCCCCATGCCCAATAAAAGCATTGCGCTACAGAGAAATAAACCACAGATCACGGCAAGTCTTATTAGACGTTGGTGACCAGCAGTAAGTACTGTGATAACAGATCCAATACATGCACCAGCTCCCGAAGCTGCCAGACAAAACCCCCACATTGTATCACTGAATCGATCACTGATTGCGTATGGAGCAATGACTAAGAAAATAGGGAAACACAACACATTCAGGATCAATGTCGCGATAAATCCGAGTAACAATACAGAGTTACCAGTAATGACTGTGATACCGTTCAATACCTCACGTATAGAGAATTTATCATCGGAACCACGAATCCCTATATCGGGTATCAGGGCAGTAAAAAGAGCTGCTGCGAAAAACGTAATGCCATCAACCAGTATTCCCCATGCTGGTTCCCACAATATGATCATAACTCCTACTGTGGCAGGAAAAACTACTGCCACAAAGTTATCTACAAAATTCATGGCTCCATTTCCTGCCACTAAGGCTTGCTTGGGTAGCAAGTTTACAAGCAGAACTTGAGCACATGGGCGAGAGACACCAATGCCAATACCAAATATTAAATAGGCAAGTACTAATCCCCACCACGGGGCGTTTAACACAAGTAACATAGTTGCAGCAACTTGCGCCAACCCCCTGGCAGTATCTGTCGCAATGAGAATGTGTTTTGGTGACTTTCTGTCTGCTAGCAGACCTCCAGCGACAGCCCCAATGACTGTCCCTAATCCCACCGCAGCCATGACGACACCAAAAACCTCCCCACTAAGTTTGGCATGAATCAACGCAACAGGAAGGGCAGCTAAACAGACTGCATCACCAATCATTGACAAGCCTTGACCAATAAGCAATTTCCGGAATGATGAGGAGCGTAATGCCTCGGAATAAGGCGATACTCGTTCAGCGAATGAAGTCATTTGTTTCTCCGCAGATATAGATACGTCCATCTGGACAACATTCGGTAGCGAGTTTCTTCCCTCCACAGTAGATGTCAATGATGCCATCTGCAAGTACACTGACCATAAGTCGTTGCCCACAAAAATAAAGCATGAACCGATAGGAATCCCAGTCGGATGGTAACCGGGGGCGAAAATAAAGTCTTTTCTCTGCGACACGTAGCCCGGCTAAGCCTTCAACAAGCCCTTGCCATGCACCTGCGTAAGCTGAAAGATGTAATCCATTGTTGTAATTTAATATAGGGGTGAAATCCAGATTATATCGACTTGCGCGTGATATAAAATCGGCACAGACATCTATCTTACCTATATCCGCAGCAAGCACGGCATGAGGGCCATAACTGAGTGATGATTCATGAACAGTACGGGGCTCATAGAAGTTGAATGCTACTCGCTTGACTTCATCAGAGAAATCATCGGGGAATAAAGACATAAGCAGAACAACATCAGCCTGTTTTATGATTTTGGATGTGAAATTTTGCAGCTTTTCGGCAGAATACCGTTCATGTTCATTTATGAACTGCGGCCCATGTTTTTTTTCGTTTCTTAACTCAGTATCTTGAAGAATTGCATACCCATCGAATTCTTCCGGAATGGAAACGCCATCAATAACCATCCAAGGAAGATAGACATTTTCACTAATTGTTTTCCAATTCTTAATCTCGTTTGCAGAAATCTCGGGGAAGCATTTGTAGCTAATTAGCGAAAGTGCAAATTTTATGCACCATCTGAAAAGATAGTTTGTAAAAAAACTATTGTCTACATGATAATGATATTCATCAGGTCCCATTACTGAGTTAATAACATATGCCTGTTTTTTATCGGACCATTTAAATACAGATGCAGCAAATCTTGCACATTCTGCAACTATTTTATAACCACGAGTGTTCATATAAGCATCATCGTAGGTTACAGACCAGTATCTGTATAGGGAGTAGCAGACATCAGCAGAAATGTGTAATACTTCATCGACACTCCACTCACGCACGATATCAGCATCAGGATAGGAAAGGACATAGTGAGGTCCGTTTTCAGCGCCATGATCATTAGAAGCCTCTGGAAAACGCGCCCCAAAAAATCCTGTGGCTTTTGCAAATTCAATCGCTTTTTCCATACTATGGTATCGGTAGTCAATGAATGCTTTTGCTACACGTGGGTCATTCCAAGCCCAAAATATACATTTATGGAGTTCAGTATCAAAAAAAGTCGCTCCTGAATGATAAGGGCTAGTCAACCCCCGAGCTGGTGAAATAAAACCCGACTCATGGTTATATGCACCAATACCATGCTGTAAAAGTTGGAAAAGTGCATATTTAATACCGAGTTCAATGGGTTTATCGGACGCATTGATTGTCACATCATGCTCTTCCCATAATTTATTCCACCTTGCTCGATGCTCATTCTGGGAGGAGATGAAGTTAAATGGCACTGGGGATATCTCAAGTCCTACACTGCAATCCTCTGAACGTACCTTCCAATGTATAAATATAGAATGATGTTCATTCTGGGAAAAGTCGAAGGTTACGGATGTTGCACAACTCTGTCCTAAACATGACCATGTGTTTGCGTATCTGGCAGAGAATAATTGAACATCATAGTGCAATTTTTGTTCTTTAGTTGTGATTATCGCGCTAAAACCATCTTTATTGGAATAACATTGATTAATATCATAATGACGAGCAACTAGCCAAGGAGCCGTGCCGAGGTATTCGTTACCAGCAGAAATATCAAGCCCGTAATCCAACCGTAATCTCCGTAGACCAATTTCAGTATTTAATTGACGTAATTCAATAACAGTTGAGACTTCAAGCTTATTGGGAATATCAATAAACTGCCTTATGATTAACTCGAATTCTCCTCCTCTTACGCACAAATATTCAGTGCTGGTAACAAATGCTGTATCGAGAGATAAAATAATTTTCGCGGCTCGACCATTTTTGTGAATTACTGGTTCACCAGTTTCGACATCATAAAGCCGGAGAATTTTTGGTGCTGGCAGTGATACTATTTCACGTGAAACCCCAACACCTGATGTATATACCTTGTCCATAAGTAGCTGAACCCGCTGAGCTCGTTCAGATGCTTTTGGTACGTGTGGTCGCAGTCCCATAAAACTATTAGCTAATGTTGTCACACATGAAATAAATGCTGACGAATCAGGGCCGACTTCAGATATATTTTCTTCTTTTCTTCCATAAGTGATGGTCAGCATCAAAGACTCCTTGATACATTGAAAGACCAATCTGTGTATTTCATATTCAGCATATTATGGTAGCAAGGATCTGTAAGAACATTTGTGCTATTAATAAACCAACCCGATTGCCATTTCTCACATATTTCCAAAACAGCATCCCGAATTGTATAAACAAATTGAAAATCCAGTTCATTTTGTACTAAACGAGAGTCTAATCGGTAAGATCTTGTGTCATTAGAAGCTGTTGTAGCAATAGGTACATTGGTATTGAAATAGCGATCAACAACATCTTTCACCTGCAATGCTATATCGCTCACAGTATGGTTTTCATAACCGACGTTAATGGCACTCCCACTGACTGAACCAAGAGAATTACGTTGAACAAGTGTTGCATACAGGCGAGTTAAATCGCAAATATGGACATTAGGCCGGTATTGATTCCCACCAAAAACGGTAATTTTTCCTTGTGAAAGTGCACTAGCAGTCAGAATATTTACAGTCAAATCTAAACGTTGTCTGGGAGACCAACCGCAAACTGTTGCTGCCCTCACTGCAATGGTTTCAAAATTTGGGCTTGTTAGACCGAAAAGAACCTCCTCGCCTTCTGATTTATATCGGTTATAGTCCGTGATAGGAACACAAGGCTGACTTTCGTCGACGATAGGTTGATCATTTATACCGTAAACACTCGCTGATGATGCGTAGATAAAACGCCGACACCCCAGATTCTTGGCACTTATCATGAGATAAGGAAGACAAGCGATATTTATAGATCGACTGACTTCCGGATCTGAGTTAAAACTAGGGTCATTGGCTACCGCAGCAAGGTGTACTACTGTTGTTACTCCCCGTAATGAATCTTCAACAATAGTTTTATCACGAATATCCCCCTTAACTAATTCCAGATGGGGATGATCAAGAAAGAAACTAAGTCCGTTAGGAAAGAATTGGGCATCCAATACTCTAACTTTATAGCCTGCAGACAATATTTTAGGTACCAGTCGCGAACCTATATATCCTGCTCCACCAGTTACAAGAATTGTTTCATATTTAGCTTGCATATCATTTCCTTATATTATTTCGACAATCGGAATAGAGATGTCATTAAGGGATGGAATAATAAAAGCGCGTTGGTCGGTAGCCATGGGAAGGAGTTCATTGCGATGTATCTGATAAGCTTGGATTCCAAGATTACAGGCTACGTCAATAGAATGTGGAGAATCATCAATAAGCGTGACCTCTTTTGGGGTACGTTCTTCAATGAGAGACAAAAACAACTCCTCTCGAGTCTGATCTTGTTTTTGCCTTACTATGCTTTGTTGATTGAGTATTATGCTTTCCTTACGTAGCATATCGTCAAATAGGGAAGATGCATTTTGTGAGGCTGTATAAAATTTAACCTCTTGAGACGACAATTCTACTCGCTTTAAAAGTCGTACTGCGTCATCGAAAAGTCGGGCGTATACAGAAAGCCTAAGAAATTCAGCCTGTTTGATTTCCGCAAGCATACTTATGTTGCCGTTGTTTAATCTATCCAGGCCCGAAAGCAATCCAGCCTTTTTTAAATCCAAAAGGCGTGAAGCACCTTCTAATCGAGGTCGTCCTGCGATATTGGCAAGATATTCTTCATGAGTAAGCTCCGTCAGCCCGAACTGATGAGCAGCGTTACGCCAGGCTTCGTAATGCGGAGTATCAATGAGTGTCCCATCAAGATCAATCAATAGAAGTGTTTGCATTTTTGCTCCACTATTTTTAAGAGTTTTACATACTCTTGCCCATAATTATGTTTGCGATCCGAGAAGTTGAATCCATTACCTTGTCATCAGTGAAAGCTATACGCCCTCCATTGCTTTCAACAAATATTCGTTCTGCATTCAGTCTTAAATCCGTACTAGTGCCGTAATCCGCACCTTTAAAAAACACATGAGGACGAAGAGCGGAGAGGATATGTTCGGCGGTAGGTGAATCACTCACTATTACATGATGGCAGTAGCGAATCGATGCCATAAATTTGGCACGATGATAATCAGAAAAAATGGGACGCTCAGAACCTTTGTTGACATACTTATCAGCGGTAATTGACACGAAAAGACGATCAACCAGTAAATTGGCTTGTCGTAAATGGTGTATGTGACCAATATGGACGATATCAAAGCATCCGTGACACAATCCAATTGTCAGGCCATCTTTTTGGTAGCTTTCAGCAAGAGCTTTTAACTCGGTGACGCTGTTCAAAACGGTCATGTCAATGCCTCCTATGAAATAAGATATTTTGCCATTATGTTTAGATGTTCAGATTTCCCCCAATAATCTGGTATTTGCCCGACTATTTGGAATCCATTACGAAGATGAAAGAGATATGCAGCACGTTCTTTGTCAATGTTACCAATATCTAGACAAAGGTATTTTTTCCTAAGACTTAATGCGAATGCCTCAATTTCGCTATAGAGCAACGAAGCAACACCGTATCGACGATAATTTTGATCAACAACCAACCAATCAGCCCAAAGAACATACTTTGATGGTATTGCTCCCAAACTACACCCCATTGTTCCGATAACCGCCTCACCTTCAGTTGCAACAAACCGAATCTCCTCTTGATGCGGGTTTTCCAATTCACGTATGAATTGAATACTCGCAGATTGGGTTAGGTCATCCTCTGAACCAATTTGTGCTATGAGTTTAAGAACCGCTTCCATATCAGAGATGTTAAAACGTCGAATAAGAATTGTGCGCGTGCTTTTAATTGTCATGGTATTCCAGCCTAGTCAGAGCAGAATCCAACCGATCACATGCGCTATCGATCATTTCGGCAGTATGCAAAGCAGATAACGTCACGGGTTCTGGGCAATATGTTAGAGGTAATAGAAATCCGTATAACTTATATTCTGTTGACAACAAGCGGAATAATTTATGTGCGAATTTCACAGGGTAGGTATTTTCTATATCTTTCATTGTCTTTGGGCGTACTAAAGACCCGATATGAACACCAACTCTTCCTCCATAGCCATCAATATGACAGGGAATATTGTGTTGCTTAAAAATTTCTTTCATATTTTTTATGAGTTGGCTTTCTAAATTTGCAACATGTTGATAGAGGATTCCATCTTCTAAGTGCTCGATAACTGTCAAAGCTGCCGAAACCGATAGATATCTTCCCGTATTTGTGCCACTTATCTGTACAGGCCCACGCGGAGCGATCATATCCATATATTCAGCTTTACCAGCAATTCCAGCTATCGGCATTCCAGCACCAAATGCCTTACCATAAGTCGCTATATCCGGAATGACATCATAATCTTTTTGAGCACCACCAATATTTGCCCTAAATCCTGTTAACACTTCGTCAAAGATAAGTAATGCTTTATGCTTTGTCGCAAGTGCACGCAGGTTTTGCAGAAATCCCTCATCAGGTTTGATACAACCGATATTCAGAGCCACTGGTTCTAGAATAATGCCAGCCACATCACCAGAATATGTTTCAAATGCTTTCTGCACTGCATTTAGGTCATTCCATGGCAATGGCACAGTTAATTGACCTAATTCGGCAGGAATACCGGTAGTACCTTCAAGACGTTCTAGCTCACCATTTGCAAAAACAACACCACTTCGTGGAGAGGAATCTATATTCCATGTAAGAGTGTCATTTAAGCCATGAAAGTGGCCTTCAAATTTAAAAATAATGCGTTTACCTGTTGCGGCTCGAGCTATTCGAGTCGCATACATAGTGGCTTCTAGCCCTGAATTTACAAGACGTAATTTTTCTGCGCACGGTACCGTAGAGCAGAAGCGTTCACTCAACAATTGATGTTCTTCAGTTTCATATTGTTGAAGAAAACCACGTGATAGTGCATGAGTAATGGCCTTTCGTATAACAGAGCTATCATGACCAAGAAAACATCAGGGCAACCGCATGAATGATTAAATATCACTCACATTAGCAAAACCCGCCTGTAATACTCGCTCCAAAAATTGGGTTTTCATCCATATTCGTCTACGCTTCGCTTTAATGCTTAATTGACTCGTTT
>NZ_CAWNWY010000064.1:0-10171 GCF_963878365.1 Photorhabdus sp. HUG-39
GGGGTAAACCGGCTTCATGACAAAAAGCGGCGATAAGGCCAAGATGATCGAGACGTTTAATGGCAGGTATGGGTGTGGACATATTCGCTTTCCGGCAAATAAAAGTAATAGATCAAAATTGGCGATTACCGTCAACCCCACCGATGTCATCAATACAAAAAACCTGTGTAAGATCACATTATTTTTAAATCAGAAATACGGTGCGGAATGACGGGTTATGCCCTTGCGCTGGATGTTGATCGCCGCATTGATATCTCGGTCATGTTCGACATGACAAACCGGGCATTGCCAGATCCGCTTATGCAGCGGCATTTCCGGCACTTTGTAACCGCAGCAATGGCAGGTTTTCGAGCTGGCGAACCACTGATCCAGTTTGACCAGATGGACGCCCGCCGCGGCTTTGTATTCCAGTTTCATGAGGAAGCCATGCCAGCCCGCATCCCCGATAGCGCGGGCAAGGTGGTGATCCTTCATCATGTTGGCCGATTTCAGCGTCTCAACAATGACCGCTTGGTTTTCGTCAACCATTGTTCGAGAGAGTTTGTGTTGAAAATCGGAGCGGGCATGGGCTACCCGCTCATGGACTGCCGCCAGACGTAATCGGGCCTTACCGCGGTTAGCGCTGCCCTGTTGTTTACGGGACAGCGATTGCTGCTTTCGACGCAGGTCACGGGTGGCGTTGATAAGGTGACGCCGGTTATTGACCTTCTCCCCGATCGACTCGATAAGATAGTGGGATAACCCCATATCACATCCTGTTACGCGGGTGATAACGTCCGGCTTTTCTGGCGCATCCTTACTATCGTCACACAGGATAGCGGCGAAATATTTTCCCGTGGCGGTTCGGGATAGCGTAATGCTCTTCACTTCCCCTTCAATTTCTCGGTGTATACGCGCTTCTATCGGTGACAATTGCGGGATCTTCACCGCGCCCTCCAGCACTTTCACCCCAACACAGTGATAGCTGGATTGCTTGCCCTGTTTGCGTTTGAACGTGGGAAATTGGGCGCGCAACTTCGGATTGAAGAAATTATCAAACGCAGTATGCAGATTGATCACCGCCTGCTGTAACGCGATGGCGTCATATGCCTTGAGCCAGGCGTACTTGCGTGATTTCTTTGCGACCGCCAGGAGCGGGCTTGAGGTCTTTGCGCGGATTTAAACTCACGCCGTGACGTTTGTAAGTATGCTTTTTGATGTGCAGCGCCTTGTTGTACGCAAAACGGACCGCACCAAACTGACCGTTAAGATACTTAGCCTGTTCGGGTGTGGGGTAGATGCGGACTTTGGTCGCTCTTAACATATTCAGCGCTCATTGAGATAGTGTATTCATTATTAGCCTGTTTTACAGGCAGATATCAATTCAGTCAGGATACGTCGCAATAGCCAGCCCTAAAGTCCTTTGGGCTTTTCGCCTGATATCCCCGCCCGCACTTATATGACTGATGTATAATGATTTCTTTGGCTTTTAAAGGAAAAAAGGGCTTGGCTGGAATAGTTTCTCTACTTCGGGGACAAATTTCTTATCTGTAATAAACATAATTACATGATCTCCTTGTTCGATCACACTGTAATCACTAGCAATAATGACTTCGTCACCGCGAGCTATTGCACTAATTGTAGTGCCTGGTGGTAATTTAATATCACCGACAGTTCGACCAACAACCTTTGACGTATTTTCATCCCCATGAGCAATCGCTTCGATAGCTTCGGCCACTCCACGACGTAATGAGGAAACGCTTACAATATCTGCTTTGCGAACATGACCTAGCAGAGCGGAAATCGTCGCTTGTTGTGGAGAGATTGCAATATCAATGACACCACCTTGTACTAAATCGACATATGCACCACGTTGAATGAGAACCATGGCTTTTTTAGCACCCATGCGTTTGGCAAGCATTGCAGACATGATATTTGCCTCGTCATCGTTGGTTAGAGCAATAAATACATCAACTTGTTCTATATGTTCTTCAGCTAATAACTCTTGATCGGAGGCATCCCCATAGAAAACAATGGTATCATGTAATAATTCGGCTAGTTCTATAGCTCTTTGCTGATTTCGTTCAATTAATTTAACCCTGTAATCTTTTTCTAGACGTAGTGCAAGACCAGCTCCCACATTACCACCACCTACAATCATAATACGTTTGTAGGGTTTTTCTAAACGTTGAAGCTCACTCATTACAGCACGAATATGTTGTGATGCAGCTACAAAGAAAACTTCGTCATCAGCTTCAATAATTGTAGAACCTTGAGGTCTTATTGGTCGATCCTGACGAAATATTGCTGCAACTCTGGTATTAATATGCGGCATGTGCTCACGAAGTGAGGAAAGTGCATTTCCTACAAGTGAGCCTCCATAATAAGCTTTTACTGCAACAATGCTTACTCGGCCTTCGGCAAAGTTAACGACTTGTAAGGCACCAGGATATTGAATTAGTTTATAAATATAATCTATGACAAGTTGTTCTGGTGAAATAAGATAATCAATAGGAATATCATTAGGCAGAAAAAGTTTATCTGCTTCACGAATATATTCTGCTGCGCGTATTCGCGCAACTTTGTTTGGGGTGTTGAATAAGGAATAAGCAATTTGGCATGCAATCATGTTAGTTTCGTCAGAATTAGTTACAGCAACTAACATATCAGCATCTTCAGCACCAGCTTCTCTTAATACTCTGGGGTAAGAACCATGACCATTGACTACTCTGAGATCGAATTTATCCTGTAGTTGGTGTAGACGGTTGGGATCAGTATCGACTATGGTGATATCGTTATTTTCACCTACCAGATTTTCAGCTAATGTACCGCCAACTTGACCAGCACCAAGAATAATTATTTTCATAGTATTTTCTAACTTATTGCAAACAAATAATTATCTCTATAAATTGTAGAGATATATTACTGTTTAGTTAATCGAGCGTAAAAGAAACCATCACCACCATTTAACTCAGGTATTATTTGTTTTCCCAGACAATCACTTGTCTCTGTTCCCGCGAGTTTTGCATCTGAGTGGCGTTTTAAAAACGAGATGATTTGCTGGTAATTTTCATCTGGTAGAATGGAACAGGTTGCATATACTAGTGTTCCATTTTTCTTTAAGTATGGCCAGATTGCATCAAGAATCTCAGATTGCAATTGAACTAATTGAGCAATATCTTCCTCGCGGCGTAACCACTTGATATCAGGATGGCGACGGATTACTCCTGTTGCTGAACACGGTGCATCCAAAAGAATGCGGTCGAATTGCTGGTTCTCTGCCCAATGTTCAGGGTGGCGTCCATCACCGGTTTTTACTGTAGCGTGGCAGTTAAGGCGTTGGAGATTTTCTTTTACTCGTTTGATTCTTTGCTCATCAATATCTACCGCTACTACTTGAGATTCTGGTGCTATTTCGAGGATATATGTTGTTTTCCCTCCTGGTGCTGCACAAAGATCGAGAATTTTCTCTCCATTAATGGGTTTTAGTAACTCGACACACTCTTGTGCGGATAAATCTTGGACAGTGACCCAACCTTTGTCAAATCCAGGTAATATTGTTACAGGGCAAGGGGAAATTATGCGGATAGCAGAAGGTGATTCGGGCGCTGGTTCTGCATCAATTCCTGATTTATGAAGAAGAGTAAGATATTCATCCCGACTATGGTATATACGATTAACTCGTAACCACATAGGGGGTTTCTTATTATTAGCATTAATAAGTTGTTGCCATTGTTGTGGATAGGCTTTTTGGATTCGAGTTAATAGCCATTCTGGGTGTAAGTGGTGGCTAGGATTATTTTGTGTATATTCCATTAACTGTAGCTGTTGTCTCTGAAATTGGCGAAGAACGCCATTAATTAACCCTTTCAATTGAGAATGCTTCAGAGTTACGGCTCCGTTTACTGTTTCAGCAAGTGCGGCATGGGCTGGAATACGAGTATAGGCAAGTTGGTATATCCCAACCATAAGCAAGTAATGAAGAATACGTTGTTTACCTTTTAATGGTTTTGCCATTAGTTGACCTATTATCCATTCTAGCTGTGGTAATACGCGTAACACTCCGAAAGATAATTCCTGTAACAAGGGTTTGTCTTTATTAGTTATATTTTGTTGCAGTTTGGGTAAGACTGTACTGAGAGACTGTCCTTGATCCAGAACTTGATTGATTGCTTTTGCGGTGATACTTCGCAGATTATATGTGTTTTTCATAGTTAAAAGAGCTAACAAAAGCCAGCATTAAGAGAAAGTTTGTGAGAGAGCTTACAGCATAAAATAGTATTCAGTTGATTTTATTGCCTGGCGTAAACCATTCACGTTTAGAATTAAGTAGATTTGCTGCTGACATTGCTTTTTTACCGGCAGGTTGTAATTGTGTAATGTTCAGAATTCCATCAGCAGTAGCAATATAAATACCTTCTTTGTCTGCTTTTAATACAGTTCCTGGTTCTACCGAAGTTTGTTCTTCAATGGCTTCTGCTTTCCAAACTTTAATAGGTTGCCCTTCCATCTCGAAAAAGCTCATGGGCCAGGGATTAAATGCGCGAATACAACGTTCAAGGTGGGCTGCAGATAGTTCCCAATTTATGCGGGCTTCTTCTTTGCTTAGTTTTTCAGCGTAGGTAACCAAATTTTCGTTTTGAGTTTCAGGTTGACTTTTACCTGATGTTATTAATGATAATGTTTTGAGTAACGCATCTGGCCCAATATGGGCCAGTTTTTCGTATAAACTGGCACTGGTATCCTCAGGTGTAATAGGGCAGCTTGCTTTATATAGCATGTCACCAGTGTCAAGACCTATATCCATTTGCATTATTGTTACGCCTGTTTCTGTATCACCGGCCCAAAGTGAGCGTTGAATGGGGGCTGCACCTCGCCAACGTGGTAGTAGGGAACCATGTACGTTTAGGCAACCTAATTCTGGAATATTTAAAACAACCTTGGGAAGGATCAATCCATAGGCAACAACGATGAGAACATCAGGTTGTTGTTTTAGAATCCATTGTTGGTTTTCTTCTGAGCGTAAAGTAGCTGGCTGAAAAACGGTGATGTTACGTTCTTCCGCCAGTACCTTTACAGGACTGGGTGTCAGTTTTTTACCTCTTCCTGCCGGTCTATCTGGTTGAGTTAGAACGCCAACCACCTCATGCGGAGACATTAACAAAGCCTCTAGGTGGCGTGCTGCAAAATCAGGTGTTCCGGCAAAAACAATACGTAAAGAATCAGACACGTTTATTTCCTGTATTAATATAATTTACTTGGTTCGGGCTTTTTGTTTATCCAGTTTTTCTACTTTCTGGCGTATACGTTGGCGTTTCAGTGGAGATAAGTAATCCACAAAAAGTTTACCAATTAAGTGGTCCATCTCATGCTGAATACAAATTGCGAGTAAGCCATCAGCTTGTAATTCAAATGGTTGGCCATTGTAATCTAGGGCTTTGATTTTGACTTTTTCGGCTCGTGGCACCAGTGCTCGTTGTTCAGGAATAGACAAACAGCCCTCTTCGATCCCCGTTTCACCACTTTTTTCCAGTAATTCTGGGTTGATCAGAACGAGACGCTCATTACGTGTTTCTGATACGTCAATAACAACAATACGCTGATGAATATCAACTTGTGTTGCTGCCAAACCGATACCTTCTTCTGCATACATAGTTTCAAACATATCATCAATGATACGTCGAATCTCTGCATCAACTGTTTTAACAGGCGTTGCAATAGTGCGAAGCCGCTCGTCTGGGTAATGTAATACTTGTAATACTGACATATATGTTTAGATCTGCATCAAAAATGTTAATGGTATTCTATGTCTATTCTAGACATTTCCCGTTTAGATTGACAGTATCGATTGCTAATTGAGCAGTTTAGTTTTGTCCGTCAATCTTAGCTAGGATGACAACATGGAAGCTATGGAAGTATGGTTGCGAATGAAGATGATTTCTCATTTGGCAACAGAGAGAGCAGCAAATGTTGCAGAAAAATTATTATATTCCGGGAGTCGTTATCTCACTGTGTTGAAAGATAGTGGATTATCGCCAGCACAATGTCTGCAATTTACTAAAGTAAATAAAATCTTACTAGCTTCATGTCTTAAGTGGCTGGAACAGCCAGAGCACCATTTATTGACATATTCTCATCCTTCGTATCCACCTCTATTAAAGCAGATACATACCCCTCCGCTTGTGCTTTTTGTGGCAGGAAAACCAGATATTCTTTTAAAGAAGCAGGTGGCGATGGTAGGGAGCAGGACAGCAAGCTATTATGGTGAGAAATGGGGAAGAATTTTTGCAAGTGAACTAGTTGGATATGAGTTAGTTATTGCTAGTGGTTTAGCTATCGGTATTGATGGTATTTGTCACCGAGCTGCATTGGATAGTGGAGGTAAAACAGTAGCTGTATTAGGTAGTGGGCTTGGTCAAATTTATCCTCATAGACACGGATCATTAGCAAAGCAAATTGAGGAGAATGGTGCTCTTGTTTCTGAGTTTTTTCCGGATACTCCACCACGTGCAAAAAACTTTCCTAAAAGAAATCGGATTATCAGTGGATTAAGCTCAGCAGTGATTGTTGTAGAAGCAGGCCAAAATAGTGGCTCGTTAATTACTGCTCGCTGTGCTCTTGAGCAAGGAAGAGATGTATTTGCATTACCAGGGCTTTTGGGGAGTTCAGTGAGCGAAGGCAATCACTGGTTAATAAAACAAGGTGCATATTTAGCTACAAATGCAATGGATATTGTGGAACATGTTTACAGTTCATTACAATGGTTGAATATGGAAAGAGCGGAGGAAGAAGTAAAACCGCAGTTTGAGCAAACTGAGTTGCCATTTACTGATGTGCTAGTTAACGTAGGCGCTGAAGTAACACCTGTTGATATTATTGCCCAGCGTTCTTCATTGCCTATAACTGAGGTCATGACAAAGCTCCTTGAGCTGGAATTACTGGGTAAGGTGACTGTGGTTGCTGGTGGTTATGTGCGTGTGAGTTAAATTAACTGAATTTCCAGAGTTCTGTTCAACGTCATATGAGAATGAATTTTTGAGTGAAAATAGTATGGCAAAAATGGTTCCTTTCTCCACTGATGAAACTAAATATTGCCCTGAATGTGGTTCTGTGTTGGTTATGCGTAATGGTATCCATGGCCCATTTCTTGGATGTTCTGGTTATCCATCATGTCAATATATTCGTCCATTAAAAGGGCAAAGTGATGGTCATGTGGTAAAAGAACTTGAAGGGCAGCTATGTCCCTCGTGTGGAGTCAATTTGATTTTGTGCCAAGGACGTTATGGAATGTTCATTGGTTGTAGTCGTTATCCTGAATGCGAACATACAGAACTAATTGATAAACCGGATGAGACGTTAATATCCTGTCCGCAATGTAAACAAGGACAACTACTCCAAAGGAAATCACGTTTCGGAAAAATTTTCCATGCGTGTAACCGTTACCCTAATTGCCAGTTTGTATTAAATAATAAGCCAATTGCGGGGAAATGTGAGTTTTGTTCTTATTCGTTGTTGGTTGAAAAACGTACATCACAAGGTATAAAGTTATTTTGTGCCAGTAAGTTGTGTGGAAAACGGCAAATAAATTAAGCAGAGTAATAAAATGAGCAATGAAGCATCACCTGCATTTGAGAATGTATTAACTGCATTAAAAGCAGAAAAAGTGATTGCCTATCCGACTGAAGCTGTTTTTGGACTTGGATGTGATCCTGATAGTGAAAAAGCAGTAAATGAACTGCTTATATTAAAAAAGCGTCCTTGGCAGAAAGGGTTGATTCTTATCGCAGATAATTATGAACAATTACAACCATATCTTGATGATAAGCTTCTGACAGAAGAGCAAAAAAAAACTATGTTTGCTTGTTGGCCAGGGTCTGTAACCTGGGTGATTCCTGCCAAATTCAGTGCACCTAAGTGGTTGACAGGGCAATTCACCACCTTGGCTGTCAGAGTTAGTGATCATCCTTTGGTGAAACAGTTATGTACTTTTTATGGGAAACCATTGGTGTCGACCAGTGCAAATTTGAATGGCCTTGAACCATGCAGAACAGCAGAAGAAGTTAGACAACAGTTTGGAGATAAGCTTCCTATATTAAACGGAGATGTTGGAGGTCGGAAAAACCCTTCAGAAATTCGGGATGCTTTAACTGGTGAGCTTTATCGTCAAGGATAAGGGGAGATAAATATGGATCAATTTGCTGTCTTTGGTAATCCTGTTGCGCATAGTAAATCTCCGCGTATCCATCAGTTATTTGCTAGACAGACAGGTATTGAGCATCGTTATGGGAAAATTCTGGTGCCGATGAGTAAATTTCAAGAGGCATTGGATACATTTCTTAAACAGGGAGGTATAGGAGCCAATATTACTGTGCCATTTAAAGAGCAGGCATTTATTCGGGCAAATGAGTTGACTGAACGGGCAAGACTCAGCGGGGCAGTTAATACTTTGAAATTACTAAATAATAATCAATTGATTGGTGATAACACGGATGGTATAGGGTTATTAACAGATTTGATGCGACTTGGGTTTATTACTCAAGGGCAACATATTTTAATCATTGGAGCGGGTGGCGCTGCCAGAGGTGTTTTATTTCCATTATTAGAATTTGGTTGTAAAATTACAATTACAAACCGCACGTTTAGTCGCGCTATACAGGTTGCTAATAATTTTTCGGCAATAGGCAATATTTGGCCTGTTGAGATGAAAGCACTTAATAGTCCTGAGTTTGATCTCATTATCAATGCGACTGCATCTGGTATTAATGGTGAGATTCCTACTATATCTCCATTCATGTTTAATGAGAATTGTGTTTGTTATGATATGTTTTACCAGGCTAATTTGACGCCCTTTATTTCCTTTGCCAAGAAGCATGGTGTTTCTCGTTATGCGGATGGGCTGGGGATGTTAGTGGGGCAAGCTGCTCATTCATTTAAATTATGGCATGGTGTATTGCCTGAAATTTCACCTGTGTTGCTAACATTGGAACAGGAGTTACATTCGTGAATCAATCTATCCAATTTCCTGATAGAGAAGAGTGGAGTGAGCAAGAGCAGATAGTCGTTTTTCCCGCATTGGTAAATGGATTATTGGTTCAATGTGTTATAAGTGCCAAGGAGCTTTTATACCGTTATGGGACGGAAGATCATCATCCACTAAGCCTTTTTCGACAAAATCGTTGGGATATAGAAGAGGAATTCGAATTAGTAATTAATAACGAGGATGATGATCATTTGGGACGTTACATATTACCTTCCTGCAAATAGTTATTTTTCAAGCTAACGTAATGGCTTGCTGAATAACATAGCCCTTTTAATTCTTCAGGTTTTAGTTTTCTGACCTGGCGGGCAGGGCTGCCAATATAAAGGTACCCACTTTCTAATATCTTGCCTGGGGCTACTAGGCTGCCTGCACCAATAATAACGTTATCTTCAATCACTGAACCATCAAGTAGGATGGAGCCCATACCGATGAGTATTTGATTACCTATAGTGCAGCCATGAAGTATAACTTTATGCCCGATAGTGACATCATCTCCCACAATTAAAGGAAAACCATCAGGATTGTCTGTCGTTTTGTGTGTCACATGTAATATAGAGCCATCTTGAATGTTAGTACGTGTACCAATAGATACATAATTAACGTCCCCACGGATGACAACTAAAGGCCATATACTGACATCATCAGCAAGTCTAACATCACCAATGATTACACTAGATGAATCTAGCATAACGTTCTGACCAACTTTGGGCTGAATACCAAGGTAACTGCGTAACGTTTCGGACATGTATACCTCTGATGAAAAAATGGAGATTTACTTTAAATAAGATTTTAGTGAGGAAAATACCAGTATGCAATGAAAGAAACTTGTTGAATAGGGCTATGGTGGTCGAAATTTTACCCAAAAAGAACAAGAATTCGCCTGTTGATGGTGGGTGTGAAAAAAAAGTATTGTATAAAAATCTGAGCTCCCTATAATGCGCCACCACTGACCGACACAACGCTGATAAACATTGTGAGGTCGGGCAGAGAAAAAGCTAATAAGCGCTTGACTCTGCGGGCGAAAAGCGTAGTATACGCAGCCCGGCTGAACGAGAATATCACGTTTTATTTCAGCCTGCTCTTTAACAATTAATCAGACAATCTGTGTGGGCACTCACAAGACCGTATCACAAAAAAATACGTTTTAAAGTC
>NZ_CAWNWY010000065.1:0-8415 GCF_963878365.1 Photorhabdus sp. HUG-39
CCCGCGAAGCGAAAATAACGCCCTGACGGGCGATTGAATCGGGTCAATGAGGAAAATGAGTTGTATTATGATTCGTAATGAAAGGAACAAACCCCATTATTTTCAATGGGGTTTGTCAGCGGTCTGAGGCACCCGAAGGGTGCCCTCCAAAATTTATACATGCAGCCAGATATATGAACAAGAAATTAAAAATATTTTTCTGGGAAACTCATGGAATTATGTTGGGCTTTCTTTAGAAGTTGAAAATCTTGGTGACTATATACAAACATTTGTGGGAAATGTTCCTGTCATTTTAATCCGTGATAGAAAAGGAATATTACGTGTATTTGTAAACCGCTGTCCCCACAGAGGAGCAAAGATTTGCCATAACCCTCAAGGTAATACTAAGCTACTTGTATGTCCTTATCATGAATGGGCATTTAGTTTAGAGGGTAACTTAGTTGGGATGCCTTTTAGGAAAGGTATTAATGGAAAAGGTGGAATGTCTGAATTTTTCCATCCTGAAGAACATGGTTTGCAAGCTCTTAATGTGACTGAGAGACATGGTGTTGTATTTGCTAGTTTCTCATATGATATTGAACCATTTGAAACATATTTAGATCCTGTCATGCTTTCATACTTTGATCGTGTTTGTGATGGCAGGAAACTAAAAGTTGTTGGGAAAATGCAGCATAGAGTTAACTGTAATTGGAAACTTCAAATTGAAAATGTAAAAGATCCATTTCATGCAGCACTTCTGCATTCATTTTTTAAAAACTTCGGTATTTGGCGTTCAGATCAAAAAACTAGTGTAAAAGTTTGTTCTTCTGGCAAAAGCAGTGTATTAGTGTCAACAGCATCTTTCACCAAAGCTGAAATTAAAAAAAATGCAGAGACAAAAACAGAGTTATCACTTTTAGATCCGAGAATCATCGAACATCAGCGTGAATATGACCACGGTACAGGCGCAATTATGACTGTTTTTCCAAATCTCATCCTGCTGCAACAACTTAATTGCTTAGCTATGCGTCATGTTATCCCTGATGGTACAGATCGTTGTATTAAAATTTGGACTTTTTTTGGCTATGAAAATGAATCTGAGGAGTTGACGAAACGGAGATTATTTCAGGCAAACCTACTCGGTCCTTCAGGATTGGTTACCATAGATGATAACGAGATTTTGGCTGTAACCCAAGAAGGAGCTAAAAGCATGCCAGACTCCGAAATCATTTTAGAAGCTAGTGTTGGTGAGTCAAGTGAAGACCACATGATGACAGAAGCGGCTATCCGTGGATTTTATAAATATTACCGAGGAGTTATGAATCTTGGATGATTATAAAATTTGGTTTACTATCAATAAATTGTATAGCTTATACAACAAAAATTTAGACTCAAAAATATTAGATAATTGGCCATCATATTTTACAGATGATTGTATATACCCTATGGATTTCAAGATGCATCGCGACGGCAAGGGAACGAATCCCCGGGAGCATAGATAACTATGTGACCGGGGTGAGTGAGTGCAGCCAACAAAGAGGCAACTTGAAAGATGACGGGTATATACCGAATTACTTCAAAACAGAATATAGATAATGGATGGGATCTATGCTTTGTTTTTTGTGAAGGAAAGAAAATGCTCATAGATCGCGCATCCGCTTTATCTGGGTCAATTTACTTTAGAGACAGAGTACAACAAAGGATAACATCTAATATATTATTGACAAAGCTCGAACACTGTGGAGAGAAAATATTAGTCAATACAGCAACAATATTTACAATTCATGAAAGCATATGTGGTCAAGAAAATAAGTTATTAATAAGTGGTATAACTAAGGATATTATCGAATACAAAAGTGGTGCTGCTTTATTTAAAGAACGTCTCTGTATTTGCACAGCAGATATTATTACAGATTCAATTGTGTATCCGATCTAAGTTGCACTTTATGTAATTGAATGAGAATGAATTTTTTTACCCTACATTTCGCGTCAATTTTGGGAATTCATTTCTCCGAGAGATATAGACATGAACACGACCATTTTTGGTTTTTAGGCTTCTTTGAGAAATGCGGATTTTTTTGATAAAAAACATTCACAGCATCAAAGAAATAGGTATTATTTCTATAGTGAAAATTTGTTGTGATCCTGAAAAGGGAAATATCAGATTAACAGTTGGTATTTACTATAAAGCACATTGAAATTACTAAATTTAATTATATTAATTGTGATTTAAATCACAATAATGAGGTGCGGAATGACGGCTTTACCATTATCAGGAATAGTTGTTGTTGATTTAACGCGGCATAGAGCTGGCCCAGTCACATCACGACTACTGGGTGACTGGGGAGCCGAAATTATCAAGATTGAGGAACCTACCGATAAAGGTGACAGTATGGGGGGCACTCGTGAAGGTTTTGATTACCAAGACCTTCATAGAAATAAAAAAAGTTTATCAGTTAATTTGAAAACAAAGCAAGGACAAGGGATTCTCCAGCGTTTGGTTCGTAAGGCTGATATAGTGCTTGAAAATTTTAGACCTGAAGTTAAGTTTCGTTTAGGTGTCGATTATGAATCTTTGAAAAAAATTAATCCTCGTATTATATGTGGCAGCATTAGTGGCTTTGGGCAAAATGGCCCTTATAGTTCTCGACCAGCTGTTGATCAAATAGTACAAGGCATGTCAGGACTTATGTCTGTGACAGGTACTCAAGAAAGCGGTGCACTCAGGACTGGTGTTGCTATTGCTGATATTAGCTCAGGCATGAATCTAGCTCAGGCAGTTTTACTGGCACTATATCATCGAGAAAAAACAGGTGAAGGACAGTGGGTATATACTTCACTTCTTGAATCAACTTTAGCTATCATGGACTTCCAAGTCGCTCGATGGCTTGCAGATGGCAAAACACCTGAGCTTATGGGAAATGACCATCCGACATTAATGCCTACTGGTGTCGTAAGAACTAAGGATAGTGAAATAAATATCGCTGCCGCAGAAGATGAAAAATTCCAAAAATTATGTCATCTACTTGATATAGAAGCAGTTTATTTGAATCCTCAATATTCAGATATCTATAATCGTTCAAAAAACAGAAAGCAGCTTATGGATGAAATTCAAGCTGTAACACGGAAATTCGAGAGTAAACAGCTAATACAAATTCTAAACGATAATGGGATACCAAGTGGTTACATCTATGATATAGCACAAGCTATGTCCGATCCGCAAATTCAGTATTTGAAGATGAAATGTTCTATTAAGCACCCATTATTAGGTGATTTGACTCTGGTAGGTCAACCCATTCATCTAAGCGCCTTCTCTGACTTTGATACAGTACGCAATCCTGCTCCAGAACATGGGCAACATACAGAAAATTTATTAAAAAATTTCCTTGGTTTTGATAATGATGAAATTGCATCGTTTCGCAAAATAGAAGTTATCTAGAAACAATAAGATAATAAATATATTTAATTAATAGAGATGAGACAATGAATGCAACGTACAGTGAAATATATAATTTTTGGTCAATAAAATCTTTTATAAGGCTATTTTTATTATGGCTAGCTGGTGCAGGAACGCGTTTGACAATATTGGCTACTCCACCAATCATTTCTGACATCCATCACGATCTAAATTTAACTGAAACTCAAGTTGGGATTATTTCTGGATTGCCAGCAGTCTTATTTGCAGGTACCGCAATTCTCGGTTCTCTATTAATTGCAAGAACGAGCGCAATAAAGACTCTTATCATTGGTTTGCTGATTACCAGTTTAGGTTCTGCATTCCGTGGAGCAGCAAATGATATAATTATCATGTATACGGCGACAATGATAACAGGGTTGGGGGTTGCTTTTATGCAACCTGCATTACCTTCCATTGTGAAGGATTGGTTTCCAAAACATATTGTGATTGCAACGGCTATTTATGTTAATGGCCTTCTTCTTGGAGGAGAAGTTATTCCTGTTGCAGTGACAAAATCTATTTTATTACCCATGTTGGGATCTTGGCGACTTACATATGTTTTTTGGGCTGCGATAACATTAATAATTGCAATTTTCATATACCAATTAGCACCTAAAAATAAACATGAAACAATATCGATAAATAAAAATACAAAGTGGGTTCCAGAATGGAATAACATTATATTGTGGAAGTTAGGATTAATGATGGGATGTGTAAATGCAACATATTTTGCAACCAATTTTTTTATTCCACGTTACTTACATGAAGCTAATTTTGAGGATTTAACATCTATTTCTTTGGTTGCTTTAAATTTAGGACAAATCCCGGCCTCTATTATTCTTATGATGACAAGAGCCACTGTAGCAAAACTACGATATCCATATTTGATATCAGGAATAGGATTAATTGCATCTTTTATCAGCATTATGTACTTTGGTACTGAATATATAATTATCAGTTCAGCATTCATCGGCTTTTTTTCTGCTATCGTTTTAATACTAATGTTAGGACTACCTAGTATGATTAGCGAGCCACATGAGGTGCATAGATCTACTTCACTAATGTTAACAATTGGTTATACTTGTGCGGTTATAACACCAGTAATTAGTGGTTTATCATGGGATATTTCAGGAAATCCAAGTTATGTATTTCTTCCTATGATGATATGTTCAATCATCTTGTTCATTTCAGCAATAAAAAGACCAATAGTAAACAAAGTTATAAAAAATAAAACTTAAAACCTGTAAGTGATAATTTTGGAGATAAAATAAAATGAGTGATAGAATTAAATATACCATACGTAAACTAACTCCATACTTTTGTGCAGAAATACGTGATATCAAACTAAATGAGCCATTAAATAAAGATATAATAAAAACCATTGAATCAGATCTTGAAGAACATGAAGTATTGGTATTTCCGGATCAAGATCTCTCATCAGAAGATTTAATGCGTATAGGGAGATATTTTGGCCAGTTAACTGTACACCCTTTTGCAGAGAACAGTGAAAAAAATCCAGAGTTAATAGTATTTGATTATAAGAATGGTAATCCACCTGTATTAACAGATCGCTGGCATTCGGATGAAACATATAAACTTTGCCCCCCTATGGCTACAATGCTCTATTCAAGAATTGTTCCTGAAATAGGTGGTGATACTTGTTTTAGCAGTATGACAACTGCTTATGATTTTCTTTCAATAAAAACTCAAGATTTCATCCGAGGGTTGGAAGCTATACATGATTTTTCATCGTATAAATATCTTTTTCCAGACACAGAAGAAGGTAAAAAATTATTGCAAAAGAAAGAGTTGGAATATCCTCCAATCGCCCATCCAGTTGTTCGAATTCATCCAAAAACGAAAAAGAAAACCCTATTTGTTAACCAAAATTACACTCGTTATATAAGAAATATGGATCAACGAGATAGTGATGCACTACTGACACAATTATTTAATACAACATCAGTACTTGAATATCAATATAGGCACCATTGGAAACCAAACATGTTAGTAATGTGGGATAATCGCTCTGTACAGCATGCTGCTGTTCATGATTACTATCCAAATCGCCGATATATGGAGCGGGTGACTATCGCAGGTGATCAACCAATTAGTGAGTCGGAACCTGCAAGTGCTGAACAATTGCGTAAATTTAAAGTACCAGCATATAACCATAACGATTCACGCCGTGCTAAACGTCAATTCGAGATTGAAAGTTAGTCCTAACTTAACAAAGGGATGCTTAAAGTCCCTTTTTACTTTTCACCTGATGTATTGGTTAATAAAATGAATTCTACAATAAAGTTGAGTGTCCAAGATACAATTAGATTTGCAAAGATATCATCTTTGCACATAAAAATATTACTTTTGTGTTTAAGCATTCTTATTTTAGATGGTTTCGATACTGCTCTGATCGGTTATATTTCTCCTGCTATTGTTGATAGTTGGGGGACTTCAAAAACAGACCTTGGAATTGCGATGAGTTCAGCATTGGTTGGTTTATCTGTGGGAGCTGTAACATCAGGTCCTATATCAGACAAACTAGGGCGTAAACCTGTTATTGTAATTTCTGTTTTCATGCTTGGAATTTGTAGTATTGCAACGATATTTTCTACAACTGTCTACCAATTATCATTCTGGCGTTTATTAACCGGAATAGGTATTGGAGCTGCTATGTCTAATGCCTTGACATTGATTTCTGAATACGCACCAGAAAATAGAAAGTCACTTATGGTTAACTCTGTATTTTGTGGGTTTCCCTTTGGAGCAGCTATGGGAGGTATTATTGGTTCCTTCATGATTCCCAAGTTTGGTTGGGAGAGTATGCTAGTTATTGGCGGAATTATCCCTATACTTTTAGTTGTCCCACTTATTTTCATTCTTCCAGAATCAGTTTTATTTTTGATTAATAAAAACAAATCAGAAGAAAAAATAAATAAAATTTGCAAAAAAATAGCTGGTGAAAATTATAATAGAATAGATTTCTCAAGATTAAAGTTTATCGAAAAACAAAAAATAAAACCTATTAATGAAATTTTATCCCATGAACATCTATCATCAACCTTGCTTCTTTGGAACGCATATTTTATGGGATTATTAATATTCTATGTTGTCACAAATTGGATGCCTACACTTATCAAAGATTCTGGTTTTAAATTAAGTTATGCAACTATTTTAACTGCTTTATTTCCTTTAGGTGGTGGAATTGGAACGATAATATCAGGAATTATCATGGATAAGTTATCTCCTCATAAGACAGTATCATTTAACTATCTTATGACTGGTATTTTACTCTTCTCTATAGGGTATGTTGATAATATAATCAGTTTAGGAATATTAATCCTCTTAGCCGGAACGACAATGAATGGTGCACAAGCATCTATGGGAACAATAGCTACACTTCATTACCCTACAACCTCCAGAGCGACAGGTGTATCATGGATGCTTGGAATTGGTCGTGCAGGAGGGATATTAGGTGCGATGTTTGGAGCATGGCTAATGCAACTAGGATTAGGCTATCGAGGGGTACTTATGACTTTATTCATTCCATCTGCTATTGCATCTATTTCATTACTTAGTTTACTTATAGTATTAAACAATAAAAATACTAAAACATTTTCATCATAAATTATATTGTATTTATATAGATTAAGCTTTATGGAATATAGTATTTAAAAAAAGTCTAATTTGATAATATCATATTATATTATCAATTTTATTATTTTACTCGACTGAGGAAGTTTTCTATAAATCAACATATTATCCACTAAAAAGGAAGAATTATTTTTTAGATAAAACTTTTTCACTAGTCGGATATTACGATATACCCTATGGATTTCAAGATGCATCGCGGCGGCAAGGGAGTGAATCCCCGGGAGCATAGATAACTATGTGACCGGGGTGAGCGAGTGCAGCCAACAAAGAGGCAACTTGAAAGATGACGGGTATATAATAATTTTATAATTCTGTTGGTAGATTATATATACTAATGCTGTCTTTTTATAATGTGAGGTAAATTATGAATGTAGAAAATGGAATGACACAGAAAAGTTTATCGATGAAAATCGCAGAAACATTTGTCATTAAAGACGATTGTTTGGAAATAGGAGGAATACCATTAACCCGACTGGAAACTCAAATAGGGCAGACTCCTTTTTTTGCCTATTATAGAAAACATATTGACCAGCAAGTGCGTCTATTACGTAAATATTTACCTAAAAAAATTAGTATTCATTATGCAATTAAAGCAAATCCTTTTGTACCACTTATCCACCATTTGTCCCAAAAAATTGAAGGGTTTGATGTCGCATCTGCAAATGAGATGGCATTAGCTCTAAATACAGGAGTTTCTCCTGAAGATATTAGTTTTGCAGGGCCGGGTAAAACAGATACAGAATTAAAAAGAGCAATTGCTGCACAGGTATTGTTAAATGTCGAATCGTTAAATGAATTACGGCGAATTCAAATATTGTCTGAAAAACTTGATTTGTGTGCACGTGTTTCTTTACGTATAAACCCTGATTATAATCTTAACTCTTCTGGCATGAAGATGGGAGGAGGACCACGCCAATTTGGTATGGATGTAGTTTATGTACCCGAAGCACTAATGTTTATACGTGATTATCCAGATTCCCTAGTTTTTGAAGGATTCCAGATTTACCCTGGCTCACAAAATTTATGCGCAGAGCATTTAATTGAAGCACAAAATAAGGCTCTTAATTTAGTAATTGAGTTATCACGCTCTGCTCCATCTCCAGTACGTCGCTTTAATCTAGGAGGTGGTTTTGGAATTCCTTATTTTCAGGGAAATACAGAACTGAATATTACCGAAGTGGGCAATGCAATGCACAAACTAGGTTGTGTCCCTCAATTAAATAATGACCTTAAGAAATAAGCGGATACAACCTAATTTCACCATAGCGATATAATTTCTTGCTGTCTTTTCATAACGGGTGGCGATGCGACGATGCTCTTTGAGT
>NZ_CAWNWY010000066.1:0-8412 GCF_963878365.1 Photorhabdus sp. HUG-39
TTGAAGCCGGGCGCCACTTGAAGATTAATGCCGACCGGATTAACAACACCAACGCCGGGTTGGTGACTCAGGTCGTCGAAACGGAAAAGTCTCAGCATCACGATGCAGTACTCAGCGGCCAGACCACTCGCTATGACTGGTCACAGGTGGACACTTCCCACCGCAATAAATACAAAGTGCACGATGCCATCATGCCGGATGGCAGCCGCAGTAATGACTTTTACGAATATCAGTACACCCGCGCCGTCAAGGAAACTCAGGTTAAACAGAGCGACCCCGGTAAAATTCTGGCCGGGGGCAATATGACGCTCAACAGCGCGCAGGTCACTAATCACGACAGCCAGATTGTCGCTGGCGGCACGCTCGGTGGTGAAATTGGCGAACTGCACAATATCGCTACTCAGGGAGAACGGATTACCACCGATACGGGCAGTCAGACCCACTGGTATGCTAAAAAAACCAAAAAGAAAAAGTTCGGGTTCGGTGGCACCAAAACCTCGCAGGGAAAAAGCCGCAGCAATTATGCCCCCGCCCCAGTGATAGAAACCCTCGACCTGAAAACGCTGGCCTGGCAGGAGCATACCCGCCCGGCGGCCCCCGGTATCACCATCGCCGACCGACAAACCGGTCAGATACACGCTGCCCCCACGACGATCACACCGGTGAACGGTATCAAAAATCAGCCGCTGGTCTTGCCCCCCGGTCAGCCGTTTGAACTGAGTTTGCCCCCGGAGACGGTGAAAGGGCAAACAGTCGACCCGGTGATACGCGTGGTGACACCCGATACCCGCTTGCCGAATAACAGCCTGTATACCGTGCAACCGGGCAGCGACAGCCACTATCTGGTCGAGACCGACCCGAAATTTACCCGGTACAAACAGTGGCTGGGCTCGGACTATATGCGGCAACAACTTACTCACGACCCGGCGCTGGTCCACAAACGCCTGGGCGATGGGTTCTATGAACAGCGGTTGGTGCGGGACCAAATCACCCAACTGACCGGCCGGCGCTATCTGCCCGGTTACAACAACGATGAAGCGCAGTTTAAGGCGCTGATGGATGCCGGTATCGTCTTTGGCAAACAGCAACAGTTAACGCCGGGCGTGGCGCTGAGTCCGGCACAGATGGCGCTGCTGACCTCAGACATTATCTGGCTGACTAACCAAACCGTGACCCTGCCGGATGGCACTACCGAGGTGGTCACTGTGCCACAGGTTTATGCCCGTGTCCGTCAGGGCGACCTGAGCGGTGACGGTGCCTTGCTGGCCGGCAATACCGTGGCGCTCAACAGTCAGGGCGATATCACCAACAGCGGCACGGTCAGCGGGCGAGATGTCACCCAACTGACGGCCAACAACCTGACCAACAGCGGATTTATTCGCGGCGGCAAAGTGGATTTGACGGCCCAACAGACGCTCACCAACCGGGGCGGCCAGATTCAGGGCGATGACCGGGTGACCCTGAAAGGCCGGGATATCACCAGCGCATCGACTGTGCGCGGGGATGGGGCAAACCGCTGGCTGGACCGTCCGGCAGGCATCTATGTGCAAAATGATAAGGGCACCTTATCGCTGAGCGCCATTAACAATGTGCAATTAACCGCCAGTGACGTCAAGAATGCGGGTAAAGACGGTCACACCGAGATAACGGCAGGCCATAACCTGACGCTGGACACCTTAAGTACACGTCGCACAGAACAGGGCGACTGGGGGAAAGATAACACTCGCCATCTGACCCAACAACAGGATATCGGCAGCCAGATAACCGGCGCAGGTGATGTGACATTGCAAGCCGGGCAGGATTTGAACGCCACTGCCGCCCACGTTAACGCCGGTCAACAACTGACGGCGCAGGCCGGGAATAACCTGACGCTGACCACCGGTACGGCCTCATCCGACTTAGTGGAGCACAGTAAACAAACCAGCAAAGGCTGGCTGTCGAAGTCGTCAGTGGAAACCCACGATGAAGTGCATGACCGACAGGCGCTCAGCACCACATTCAGTGGCAATAAAGTGACTCTACAGGCCGGTAAAGACCTAAACATCATCGGCAGTAACGTCGCTGGCACGCAGGATGTCAGCCTGAACGCCGGTCATCAGCTCACCGTCACCACCGCAGCCGAAGCGCACGATGAAACCCACTTGCGGCAGGAGAAAAAATCGGGCCTGATGGGGACTGGGGGGATTGGCTTCACCTTAGGTAAAGCCAGCCAGAAAGTCACCACCGACAGTGACCGCCAGCTGAGTAAAGGCAGCACGGTCGGCAGCAGTCAGGGCAATGCCACCCTCAACGCAGGAGAACAGCTCCGGGTTCACGGCAGTGAGGTGATTGCCGGTAAAGACCTGACGCTCGCTGGTCAACAGGTCGATATCACCAGTGCGGAAAACCGCCATCACACCACGACAAAAACCGAACAAAAGCAGAGCGGTTTAACCGTGGCGCTGAGTGGCGCCGCAGGCGGGGCCGTCAACAGCGCGGCGCAGACAGCCAGAACCGCCCGCACTGAAAGTGACCCGCGAGTGAAAGCCCTGCAAAACGCCAAAGCCGCCCTCAGCGGAGTGCAAGCGGTGCAGGCTGGCCGACTGGCGGAGGCTCAGGGCAGTGACAACAGCAGCAATAACACTCTGGCCGGCGTCAGCCTGTCCTATGGGCGTCAATCTTCCCGTTCAGAACAGCAGCACCGTCAGACCACCCAACAGGGCAGCCATCTCACTGCCGGGGATAACCTGACCATAACCGCCAAAGGGGATGGCAAAGGCGCATCAAATCAAAGCGGGGATATCCGTATTCAGGGCAGCCAGTTACAGGCGGGTAAAGACCTGCAACTCCATGCTAACCGGGATATTCAGCTCTCATCCAGCCAGAACACCGAACAGACCACCGGCAAAAACAGCAGCCACGGCAGCTCGCTGGGCGTGGGCCTGACTGCGGGACCGGGGGGCACCGGTCTGAGCGTCTCGGCCAATGTCAGTCGGGGCAACGGCCGTGAAAACGGCAACGGCGTCAGTCACACTAACACCACGTTACAGGCGGGACAGACCGTCGGGCTGAACAGTGGCCGGGATACCACGCTGAAAGGGGCTCAGGTCAGCGGCGAGCAGATTACCGCCGACGTGAAACGTCATCTGACCCTCAGCAGCGAGCAGGACAGCCAGCGCTATGACAGCCAACAACAGAATGCCAGCGTGGGCGTCAGTGCCACCGTGGGTCCCCTCACTAACGGTACAGCGAGCCTCAATGCCAGCCGCAATAAACTTCACAGCAACTATGACAGCGTGCAGGAGCAGACCGGGCTGTTTGCCGGCAAAGGCGGCTATCAGGTTAACGTCGGAGACCATACCCAACTGGACGGCGCGGTGATAGCAAGTACCGCCGATAAAGCCAAAAACACCCTGAACACCGGGACACTGGGCTTCAAGGACATTCAAAATAAAGCGGACTTTACTGTTGAGCAGCAGAGTGCGGGCGTCAGCCTCGGCCAACCGACCGCCGGTCAGGTTCTGAATAATCTGGCAGTCAATGCGCTGACGGGGACTCATAACTCAGGCCATGACAGCACCACCACGCACGCTGCGGTCAGCGACGGCAACCTGATTATTCGAGATAAGGCGCATCAGACGCAGGATGTCGCGACCCTCAGCCGCGATACCGATAACGCCGCCAATGTCCTGAGTCCGATATTTGATAAGGAAAAAGAACAGCAACGGTTGAAACAGGCGCAACTGATTGGCGAACTCAGCGCCCAAATGACCGAGATAGCCAGTACGGAAGGGAAAATTATCGCCACCAAAGCGGCGAAAGCGAAACTGGACCATCTCAGTGAACCGGACAAAGCCGCAGCCAGAGAAAAATTGATCAACGCAGGTAATAAAGACCCCTCGCCAGCGGATATCAATCAACAAATTTATGACACCGCTTACACGCAGGCACTGAATGACTCGGGCTTGGGGACCGGCGGAACCTATCAGAAAGCCCTACAGGCCGCCACGGCAGCAATTCAGGGCTTGGCAGGGAACAATCTCGGTCAGGCGCTGGCCGGCGGGGCTTCACCGTATCTGGCCGGGGTGATAAAAGCGCTGACGACGGACCCGCAAACCCATCAGGTGGATACCGCCGCCAATACGCTGGCCCATGCGATTTTAGGCGCGGTGGCGGCAGAAGTCAGCGGTAATAATGCGCTCGCGGGTGCTGCCGGGGCGGCTTCGGGTGAACTGGCCGCTCAAGTTCTGATAAAGCAACTTTACGGCGACGGGGCCAAAGTCAGTGAATTAACGGAGGAGCAGAAGCAAACTATCAGCACCCTTTCCACCCTGGCAGCAGGATTGGCAGGCGGTATTGCTGGTGACTCCACCGTCAGTGCCCTCACTGGGGCGCAGGCCGGGAAGAACGCGACTGACAATAATGCCCTAGCTATACCAATGCCACCACCACCGATAGCGGGTTCAAACACGGGTGAAACCGTGAATGAAGCAAATCAGACAATAGCTTCAGCTTTGGACAAAAAATTGAAGGAAATGGGAGAGTCTATAGATAAAGCCACCCAATGTTCTTTTGGTCGGGTATGTTCGTCAGATTATATAGATGGTGAAAACCAACCAAATGTGGGAAAAAATCTGACAAATGAAGAAAAGGCTAAATATGGTGGAACCGGTTCTGGAACACCAGATGGTTGGGAACCGCAAGATGAGGAAAATGCACGTAACAATAGTGGGCTTCCATCTAGGGATAATCTTAATCAAGCTGCTTCAACCCCCAATCGTAATGGCTTGACGGACGCTGGACGTGCATTACAAAAGCACGGGGGAAGGGAAGGTTCTGTGTATTCATATTCTAGCCAGAAAGCATCTGTTTTAAATAAGGAAGCTCAGACTATAGTTAGTGAAATACTAAGCAATCCAAATACCAAAATAGAATCTAGGTTTGTTTTTGAAAATAAACAGAGGATTGCTGTAGTTGAAGCAATTGCTCCTGATGGACGAGCGTTGCGATTTAATGCTGATGGTACAAAATTGATTGGATTCCGTGAGCCGCCCAGTAAATGACAGAGAGGAAGAGTATGTTGGAATATAGTGTAGGTAGTTCCGCTGGCCGAGATGATCTTTATGCTGAGCTATCTTTTAATAGGGTCCAGTGGGGGGAAATATCATTATCGGAGGACAAAAAATCAGTGAATATTATTATTTATCCTGACAATAATATTCTAGAGTTCAGGTATGATGAATTTTTGCACATCATAGAAAAGGCAAAAGCTCACCTACTTAGTTTGGAACCATTATCTGAGTGACAAAAATCCCAGCCGCTGGGCTGGGATTTTCTCCGCTGTTAGTTTGTTATTGAGAATAATGCGCTGGCCTCGCGAAATCTGGGTGATTGCCGCACGCTGTCACCGGAAGCGTGCGGCAAGGCTAAGGAGCTGAGCCAGCGCATTCTGGATAAAGGCTTGCCGTCAGTGGAGGACATGCGCGGTAAACTGGCATCGTGTCAGGATGACAGCTGCCGTAAAGGGGTCTGGACGGAATATCGACAGGCCAGTGATGCAACCATCAACAGCCTGAAACAGATGGCGTTGAATGGTGAGTTGAGTCGTGAAGAACTGGCATTCATCAACCATGAGTTGGGTAAAGAACTGGCGGTATCGGGATACCGTGCCAATGACAAGATAGGTCGTTCAGAGCAGAGCAGCTGGTTAAATGGCGGCAGCGGACCCCTCTCCGGGTTCTTTAACACGGAACTGCGTCAAAAAGAGCTGGAAAAATCGGGCTTGTCCAAAGCGGATGCGGCGCAGTACGTGAAGGAAGAGCAGCGGAACCTGATGTTGCTGGAGACTGCGGTCGGGGCTATTGGGGCAAAAACTAATAGAACTTCTATAAATGTAGTCGGAAAAGGCGCAACATTACCTACTGGTTATACCCCAAAAGGAAATTCAGTTACTGGGCCAAAAGATGGTGTTTATAATAACACTGGAAAAGTAGACGCATCAGGAAACACTATTTATAGTCACAATGGTGGGTACTATACGTTTGAAAATGGCGTGAAGACAAGAGTTCAATCACCTAATTCTGGCTCACAAGCACAACAGAATTACGAGAAAGGTAAAGAATTTGAACAATCTACTTACGATAAATTCAAAGTTGATAAAGTTGAATCAGCACAGGAAATTACTGTCAAAACAGAGAGTAATACAAAAATAAGGGTTGACATGATAGGCAAAGATAAAGAAGGAAACATTATCTGTGTTGAATGTAAAAGCTCATCAACTGCTCCATTAACAACAAATCAAAAGAAAGGTTTTCCTGAACTTGAAACCAAGGGGGGTACTGTCGTTGGAAAAGGAAAACCGGGTTTTGAAGGAGGGAGCAAAATACCGCCAACCAAGGTTGACATCATCAGACCTACTTCTAAAGATTGAGTAAGGAGTTAATATGTCTATAGAAGACGTGAACAAAATAGATATGATAGGTATACCTAATAACAATGAAAACTTAGTTGTTCTAGGACTAACTGATCATTTACCGTGGAGTGGTTCGATAGAAGAACATTTACTGAAACTACAAGAAAAAATAAATAGTTATATTCGTTTTATTGAAAGCGGGGAGATATACGAAAGCTTTCCTGCTTCCTGTGGAAAAAGTGAAACGCTAATAGAAGTTTATTTTAAGTATCATATCCCACATGAATGTGCCGATTTTTTGGAAAAGGTTGGAGAAATTCTTGCACCTGTTAATATTCAGTTACGATATGAAGAAGGTGATATTGCTTAAATAGATGTATTAATTATTTGATCTCAATGATCAGATTGGCGCAGAGGGCTTGCTCATTGCGCTAATTTCAGTCCTTTTATACCTCTGATATCAGGAGGCCGATACGGGAGCGCTACCTGTACCGCAAGACCAACGGAGAGCCGTTGAGTATTCGTACTCAGTGTCCCCAGTTGCAGCTGTTGCAGGGTAATGGCAACAAAGACCGGGTGTGGTCATGCAAAACCCGAAGCCACCGTGTATCAGAACATCGCAGGGGTACCATTCACCCGTTGCTGAAAAAGACGCGACACTAACAAGTGCCCGGTGGGAAAAACCGGCCTTCGGGGGCGAAAAGCGCGTCAGGGGGTTTTGGGTTCGGCGGTGAACGCACATCGGAAAAAACGGGTGGTAACTGACTGAGGGCATTAGGAAAATCGGCGTTCGGTAATCAACTTCGCAATGGAATGCGTTGTTACGAAAGATAATTTAGCTTATTTGGCCGAAGGACGGGATAACAGATTACCTATTCCCGAAACAACAGTTGCAGGTAATGGACTAAAAATTGAATCTAACTCTAAGCATACACCTGGAACTCAAGGGTTCAGACCGAATGCTGGTATTGAACCACGAGACTCTTTGAGCATTTTTGAAGGTTCAGTATCTATAGATTCTGATAAACATAGATATGCTAAAGACTCCAATGGACATATCCATAGATTTTCACCAAATAATACAGGTGTCTACCATTGGTCTGGTAGTACTGGAGACTCAAAAAATAAATTGGAATTAACTGGAAAGGTGAAGTCTAGGTTACAAAAACAAGAAGGGTGGAAAATAAAATGATTATTGGAGATCCTTATCAAATTGCTATCCATATTGAGCAAATTGATGTCCTGTGTTCACCGAGTGGAATGTTTAATTTTATAATTAATGACACATTAGTTCCAGGGAAAGGAGTAACAATGGATCTATACATGGTGATATCTGAACTAAAAGAGAGCCTTGAAGACGGAATGCGTAAGAACTTGCGAGATGTTGGGAATATCCCATTGTCTGATTTAGATTTTTCTGAAGGAGAACCGGAGAACTTTATCTCATTATCCTCTGAATTATCAGATTATGGCTTTATTTTTTGGTTGGGTTTTGATGGCGATGAAGATCGTCTTATTTATACAACAAATTATGAAAAAACATTCCAAGAAGAACGATATCCTAGAGGAACAATAGAAAAATTAATTAGAGACCTACCGTTAGCAGAGGATTTAGTAATGAAAAAAACAGGAGCATTTATTAATACTGAGCTGAAATCATAAAAAGTTGTTGCGGATAATAATGCCCTTGGCGCAGCAGCCGGCTCGGATCTTGGATTCTGGTTAAGTAAAACACCAGACTGCGATACGACGTGCAAGGCTAATATTGCTAAAGGTATAGCTGATGGAAACCTAATTGTCTCTGCGGGAGGAATGGCAGTAGCCGGTGGTGCCCAGATTGTGGCCGCCACACCTGAAATTGCTGCAATGGGGAACCTCTAAAAACTTTTCACAGCCACAAAATTGAGTAAAATGTAGGCACAGTACATCTCTGCAAGGTAGCGCTGTCATGATACCGCCTCGTTCTGCTTTAAAAAAAGACAAGCTGGCATCCGAATATCACCGTCGAAAAATCGATGAAT
>NZ_CAWNWY010000067.1:0-8178 GCF_963878365.1 Photorhabdus sp. HUG-39
GGCGGTGTTCAACATAAGGATGTCCCGGCCGTTGAGAATGTTCAGGGGGCAATAAGGGGAGCAGTAACTCCCATGCTTCATCAGGAAGGTCGTAACGAGCCATAACAGGTTTTTTCCGAAAGTCAGAACCAGGGGATTATTCTATCTCAGTCTATTGCGGGACACAGCCTAATACTACAGCCGTAGATACCAGAAAGTTGCATTTTCCTTGATGCTCACAACTCTGAGAAACCGCATGAATTAAGCTTTTCTGTGGGTGTCTTTTCTGTTGAAAAAAGTAAGTACGGCTGTAGTACTAATATACCCTATGGATTTCAAGATGCATCGCGACGGCAAGGGAGAGAATCAGCTAACTATGTGACCGGGGTGAGCGAATGCAGCCAACAAAAAGGCAACTTGAAAGATAACGGATATATGCTCTTCATCTTTCAAGTTATATCTTTGTTGGCTACGCTTACTCTTCCCAGTCACCAAAGCAATCACATGAACGTCTTACAAACACAGATTGCATTTCAGTCAGATTAATGAGCACTGACCTTAGTATGATTTGATCGTCATTCCTTCTCAGTGTTATTTGATCATTCATGCAATTGCTTTACCCCAGTCACATAATTAGTTGTGTGGCTGAGGATTTACTTACCTGCCGCTGCGAAGTAATTTGAAATCTATTGGGTATATCAAATGAAAGAAATACTTCAGTCAACGCATTAGTTAATTGTATAATTTGTTCTTCCGAATGATTAGGAGTAATATTTACCCTAAGTCTCTCAGTTCCAACTGGTACAGTTGGTGAATTAATTGGTTGTAAATAAACATTATGTTTTTCAAGTAACTGATGTGTTACTGCTTTACATTTTATTGCATCTCCAATTAATACAGGTAATATATGTGTCTCACTAGAATTCATGATCGGAATTCCTGCTTTACTGAAATAATCTCTTAGCATTTTAGTTTTTTTATGTAGTTTTTTTCTTTCTGTATCAGAAACTTTCAAGTACTCAACACTTGCATAACATGCCGCCACTATAGCTGGTGGTAATGAAGTCGTAAATATAAACCCTGAAGCAAAAGAACGAATTGTATCAATTATTGGTTCAGAACCAGTAATATACCCGCCAATAATACCAACTCCCTTAGCCATAGTTCCTTGAATAATATCAATTGAACCTGCAATACCTAAGTCAGCAGCAATTCCTGCACCTCTAGGCCCATACATACCAATTGCATGTACTTCATCAAGAAATGTTAAAGCATTATACTTTTTAGCAAGGCCTACAATTTCTTTAATTGGCGCAATATCGCCATCCATAGAGTAAATCGATTCAAAAACAATTAATTTTGGTCGTTCATACGGTTGTTCCGCAAGTAACTTTTCTAAATTTTTTGTATCGTTATGTCTAAAAATTGCACGTTCTACCTTCGTACTACATATACCATTAATAATAGAAGCATGATTGAGTTCATCAGAAAAAACTATACAGTTTTCAAATAAACGTAATAAACACTGCAACGTTGCATCATTTGAGCCATATCCTGTTGGAAATACTAGTGCCAATTCTTTATCATGCCATTCAGCTAGCGAAGATTCTAAAACTCCATAATGATAGTGAGTACCCCCGATATTACGAGATCCCCCCGAACCTGCACCAAATAAATCAATCGCACTATGCATAGCTTCAACGACAACTGGATGTTGAGACATTCCTAAGTAATCATTACTACACCAAACAACAACAGACTCACCATTGTTTGAGCTATTTAGTTTAGCTAAAGGATATTGTCCACGAATACGATTTAATGTAACAAACTCACGATATTGTCCACTTTTTTTCAATGCTGCTAGCTTTTTACTAAGTATTTCTATATACATATTGAGCCTCCAATTATGGATTTAAATAAGCTTTCAAAATAGTAGATCACTTTGCAAAACGCCTTGTACAATAAGGGAGACAAGCTATACATAGCAGAGTTATGAGTTACTACGGTCTATCAAGCATCAAATTTGCACTATTCGGATATTAATCAAATAGACTAACTATATCAGTATTATGAAATCCTATTTATATCTATTCCTCTCATTTAAAATGATATTCTGTCAATAATAAAACACCTATAAACATTCCCATAAAAGGATTATAAATTCATTTTCTAATCAACACATGAAATTTTCAGTAAAAAATATCACCCCTTAAATGTTATAAAATTCATATTTATATAATTTTAAAATCGTGATAACATATTTATTAAAATAATTAATTTCATGATTACATTAATTCATAGTCCATATATTAAAATTAATTATTTTATGAAGTAAAATATTAAATATATTACTTTCCACTACAGTTATCTATCAAGGAAAAATTGCAAATACCTTAAAAAATCATAAATAATTTACTCCATACGGAAACATATGAGCCTATGCTTCTTTTTACGGGAAACTGAACCATGCTTACTGATATATTTGTACATTATTTTAGTGTCATACAAGATCCGAAACTATCTACCAAAGTCACTTGTCTCCTCTTTGATGTTTTATTCCTGACAATTTGTGCCACCATTGCTGGTGCATACAGGTGGAAACACATTGAAGATTTTGGTGAAGCCTATTTGGGCTGGTTTCAGGAAAAAAATCTCTTCCTTAATGGTCAGTCCGTTCATAACACGATTGCCCACATTATTCCCTGTCTTAATCCGCCCAAATTGGGACGTTGCTTTCTGCAATGGATCAAAACGGTTTATGGGCAGTTAGAAGGACTATTGATTACCATTGGTGGTAAAACCCTAAAAGGGACACATTACCATCATTCCAAACAATCTGCGATCCACATGGTAAACGCTTTTACTACCGCTAATGGCCTGATGATGGTTCAGAGTAAAAAACAAGAAAAATCAAATAAAATCAAAGCAACTCTAGAGATTATTTACTTACTGCAACTAAAAGAATACTTAATATCAATTAATGCGACAGGATGTCAAACCGAGATTACTTCATTGATTGTCGGACGAGGTAGTGACTATTTATTGGGTATCAAATGGAACCTCCATAAGGCTTTAAAAGCTGCTACTTCCAAACATATAGCCCACCATCTCCCTAAGCACCTCTTTGTAGAAAGGTATCATGACCGAATTAAAATCCGTGAATATTATGTTTTACCGACCAGTCAGTTAACGAGAATCCCCCCTAATTGGAAAGGTTTGTCTCCGCCAAGTGCAATGGTGAATTATCAGCAGGAAATGTTGGGAGAAGTCTCCCTTGACTACCATTATTACATCAGCTCAGTCCCTGCCAGTACCGTAAGAGGATGTAGGGAAATTGAAATAGCTTACATTGGATACTGGATGCTTCAATAAAAGAAGATGCCTGCCAGATATACCTCCCAAACGAGGCAAAAATTCTGGCCTGTATAAGCATAATATGTTAATTATGTTAATTATGTTAATTATGTTAATTATGTTAATTATGTTAATTTTAGAATCAAAAAAATAATATTGAGTGTAAACAAAATTGCTGAAATAAATAGTCAGTATTTTAGAGGCAGTTCTTATTGCTGGATTAACTTCGGCGGCTAATAAGCAAGCTCTCATGCTCTTGCCCTAAGTTATCTATCATCTCATTCTAAAAATACACATTCATTACAAAAATAACTAATAGAGGCGAAAAAATCATGCAAGAAAATCTATCTATTCGTAAAGCTACAATTCAAGATACAGAAGATTTAGTGGAGTTAAGAAAAATTTTATTATCCAGTGGTAATACCCACTATTCCGCTAAAAGTGAAGAAGATAATTTAGCCTGGCAAAATGCATATAGAGATTGGATTAAAGAGAATATTTCAAACAAAAATGTATTAATTCTGGTTGGACAATATGGTGAAGATACAAGCATTTGTTCATGTGTTATTGGAATTATTGATTTACGAGCCCCTATGGTCGGTGCACTTAATGGGCGAATTGGTTGGGGACAATCTCTTGTAGTACGTAAGGATAGGCGAGATTTAGGGATTGCTGAAGCCATGATGGATAGTTTCCATAGTTGGTTTAAAAAGCAAGGTGTTCATAAAATTGTTATTCAATCTAGTAAAATGGCAGAAGAATTCAATAGAAAAAGAGGTTATATACACACTGGAGAACAATTATTATTTAAAACAATTAAATAGGAAAATGATACTATGAAAGTTTTAATTATCGGAATGGGCTTCTCAGGGAAAATGTTTGCTGAATCATTTCATAACATATCACATCTATACAATGAGGGCATTAGTATTGCTTATACTTCCAGATCCAAAAAGAATATTAGTTTGATGTACTACCCTACTGTCAGCTCAGCTTTAGAATTATTTAATCCAGACATATTAGTAATATCTGTTAATGATGAAAGTCATGGGGAAGTTTTATCTTTAATTCAAAAATTCAATGGATTTGTTATATGTGAAAAACCTTTTGTAGATCCTAGCTTCAAATTAAGCACAACAGAAAATCTATTAGAATTTTCATCAGGATTTTGTTTAAACATGGTTGCAAGATATTCACAAGCAGCTCGATTATTAAAAGTTTATGTAAAGGAAAATAATTTAAAACTGTTAAGAGCAAACTTCTTATGGGAAAAGAATAGAATTAATGACTATCGTCCAACAACAGGAATTATCAGTGAAATCATACACCCTTTAGATCTTATTCAGTGGATTAACTTCGATTCCCCATTATATTTAGACCACATTCAAGGTGTAAAGTCTGATTATTCAATATCTGGAAACGAAGTTCCAGACAGTGTTTCTATCATAGGTGAAATTAATGGAGCTGTAGTCACAGGATATAGTAGTTTTGTAAATCTATTTAGAAGAAGAGAATTAGATTTTGTTTTCCATAATGTTCATAATCAATTAATTTTTTCCCAACTAGCTTTTGACACACCAAACTGGTATGAAGATTCAGTAAGAATTTGGACAGAAACTAGTATTCAAACTGAAGAAATTTTATATTTCAACTCTCTTGACCATGAGTATAATGGAGATAGAAAAATAGAGCGGATTATCAATGTTGTCAAAGACATTACTGACTTTGTTATTCTGGGAAAAAAACCTTCTTTTGGATTTCCAACTATAAAAGAAGCTATACGCCTTCAAAAACTACTTAATACAATTGATTCTAAGAAGCCAAATTTTCATAAAGTCAAATATAACCATTCAAAAGAAAGAATCTTATTAAATGAGCAAAGTGGATTTGGACGATTAGGATAAAAATAATAAGGAACTTAAATGTGATTTTTCAGACCTCGACTGACAACTTTATGTATATTTAACATATGTTAGTTGAGGTTAATACGAACAAGAAAATACAGGGTCAAGTGGTGATTGACCAGATTATCCATACAACGGGTTCTGGCTACAGAGATTTAGTGATAAAAATTGGAGACATCTTGTGCATCCATCATATTTTCTATAAGGGGATCATTATAAGGTTCTGAAAGACCTCGTTGCACGAGATATGAAAGAACATGTGCATCTTTACTGTCATTTTTATCTAGGTTTTATAAAGCATTTCCCGGGCTCGAACACAGGAAAGGGAAGAAAGCAGCCGACATTCAGCTCTTTGTTGTACCAGACAATATGTGATATTACGGTGATAGCCAGCCGTTGGCTCAAATCCAACGCAGATTTTTAAATAAGGTTTGCTTGATGCCACGTCCAATAATCGTTTGTAATCAATTAGATCATTAGTTACCTTCATATAAACCTGCCGTCCGTTTCCAAAGAAGATCAGAGCATCATGTAATTTTTTCGCAATATCCAATGCAATAATGACAGTATCTGAGCTATGTTAATGTTGTTTCTGAGCAGTCATTTTTACCCGTCATCTTTCAAGTTGCCTCTTTGTTGGCTGCGCTCACTCACCCCGGTTACATAGTTATCTATGCTCCCGGGGATTCGCTCCCTTGCCGTCGCGATCCATCTTGAAATCCATAGGGTATATATCTTTCTATCATTTGAAGTGATACCACTTAATAGTTTGATAGAAATAGTTACTCATTGTTTTGTTACTGAAGTAACATGGCCTAGAGTTTTCCGAACATGAATGGATGGCTAAATTATTAGGTACTCAAATCTATTTTGCGCCCCCTTACTCCCGAGAACTTGGTGTCAATGAAAACACAAATGGATTGATTCGTCAGTATTTTCCAAAGAGAATAAACTTTTCATCAGTGACAGAACAGGAAACAAGATTTATCATGAATAGGCTTAATAATCACCCACGTAAGGCATTGAGGTATCCTCCTGATGAATTATTTAAGGGAATACGAACATGTTTACTTCCAGATTAACGATGTTGCACTTATTATGTGAATCTACCGTTATTTAAAGTTACTATGCGAATGTACACTATATATTGATAAAATAATTATTACTCTACTTTAATAACCAAGTGATTATAATATAATAAAGTTCATTATTTATAATATTTTCAACTATGTAAAGGTGGAAAAACCATGAAAAATGTCATTTTTTTAGCTATAGGTATGTTTTCATTGGGGTTTGATGCTTATATTATCGCCGGACTTGTACCTGGAATTAGCGATAGTTATCAAAAAAGCGCCTCTCAAGTCGGACAAGCCGTAAGTATATTTACCTTATGTTATGCAGTATCTGCTCCATTATTTGCTTCTCTTTTAGCAGGTAAACCTATAAAAAAAGTTCTATTAACTTCTATAGTAATCTTTGGACTTGCAAATGCATTAACAGCCGTCTCTCCAAATTTCTCTATATTTTTGATATCAAGAGCAATTGCTGGTGTTGGTGCTGGTTTATTTTCACCATTAGCTGTAACAGGAGCAACTATGTTAGTACCTGTGGAAAAGAAAGGGAGAGCACTTGGCTTAACAATAGGTGGAATGAGCATGGGAACTGTATTAGGTGTTCCTATAGGCCTTTACATCGCTAACCAATTTAATTGGCAATATGCAATGTGGTTTGTCGTTCTTCTTAGTTTAATTTCTGCTTTAAGCATTCTTAAATTTCTACCACATGTTCCAGTCACAGCCCCTCCAGCTATAAAAGAAAGAATTGCAATGTTTTTAGATAAAAGAGTAACCATCACTGTCTTAATAACATTCTTTGCAAGTATTGCAAGCTTGGGTTTATATACCTATTTATCTCCATTACTACAAGACCTTAATAACTCAAATGATTTAACAATATATTTATGGGCTTGGGGATTAGGTGGATTAGGTGGATTATTTGGTAGTATATCAATTGGGTATTTAATTGACTACTTTAAAAAACCCAAAACTCTAATGGCACTTATTCTAATCATTTTAACATGTTCCGTCGTATGTATTCCAATAATGATTAACCTATCGCTTATAAAATATTTACCGTTTTTCATATGGGGAGCTATGGGATGGGCATCAGGAGCACCTCAGCAACATATTTTATTATCTTATCAGCCTAAACACGGAAGCGCAGCCGTCGCGCTCAATAGTTCGATTAACTATCTAGGAAGCTCGGTAGGAGCTACATTAGGTGGAATAATTATATCTCTAGGAATGGGTACTATAGCTCTAATTTATTTTGCGGTTCTCTCTATGGTTATTTCATTAGGTTTTCAGTTTTATAGTATGAGAAGCAACGATTTTAAAACAGTTAACACTAAAAAATCTGTATAAAAAACAACCGGCCATTTCAGATATAAGATAAATGCCCGGTGACCTTACCTTATCCCAGCCATCCGGTTCATGCATGCTACAGCTTCCTTTCTTTATTTGGAGCCTAACATCATGAACCGTATCCAATACATGGCCGAACAAAAACAACAGCATATTATCAACTGATGTCGCAGTGACCTGGCCAGAAAACAGTATTGTGAACATCTGAACATCACCAACTGGCATGTTCTACATTTCGTGACCAAATTGCTGACAGCAAAAACATCCCAGATATTATCCAGACACTGCCCATCATATTCCCCATTTCACTCCAACCTACCGAAGAGTTCCCTCAACTTTTTATCCAATAACAATTATCCTCTTTCCGGTAAACCGTCGACATGACACCTAATGTAGTGGTCTAATAAAACCGGACACCCATTTAAGTGGTAAGATTACCACGTTAGTTAAAAGAGGTGTTCAATGACAAGACAACGTCGTACGTTTTCTACAGAGTTTAAGCGTGATGCTGCCAGTCT
>NZ_CAWNWY010000068.1:0-8025 GCF_963878365.1 Photorhabdus sp. HUG-39
CTGGTCAAACAATGCGATTGCGGGGCACCGAGCCAAAGGAACAAGCTTAAAAAAGCGGGTTGGTGCGATGATTATCGGGCAAGAGTTTTCTTTGGATGAATAGCAGTCAAAGTATGCTCGTGCCCTGCATGACATCCAAGTAAAACTTGAAAGGCATGTTTATTCAGCACTTGTTGCAGTGACTGTATAAATGTAGCACTAGCTTTATCTGTCAGTGAGGGCACAAGTACTGCAATAATATTACTTTGGCCCGAAGCAAGTACGCCGGCAGCGCCATTTGGGATATATCCCAATTTTTGTATAGCGTGTTCAATTTTTTCTCGCAATTTATCCGATACCACTTCTGGTGTTCTCAATGCGCGTGAAACTGTCATTGAACCGACACCGGCATACTTAGCAACATCTTGTAATGTTACTCGCCCTGTATTACGGCGTTTTCGTGTCTTTTTCATCAAAATATTTTTCTATTTTTTTAATTAGCGGCTATAAATTTGACGATGGGATTCTACCTGATCTCAGGCAAGCCGTGGAGGAAAAAACCATGATGTACTTTCGCTTTCTGGTGAATTAATCAAATAACAAATGATAGCGCTATCACAATTATGAGTTACTATCATAGATAGCGCTATCATTTGTGACTAATATCACTAGCAGAAGATAGAAGATAGAAGATAGAAGATAGAAGATAGAAGATAGAAGATAGAGAGTAGGTAGAGTGGAATGAGATTTTAATTAGGGGAAATTGATGCTAAAGACGTTACTCACCCAAGATGTGATCCAAGTGATACCGGATGCTAAAAATTGGCGTGAAGCGATTGCGATTGCTTGTCAGCCTCTGGTGGAAAATGGCGCCATTTCTGCTTGTTATATTGATGCTATTTATCGTTCGCATGAGGTAATTGGTCCCTATTATGTTGTTGGGCCGGGAATTGCTATGCCACATGCCAGACCGGAACAAGGGGTCAACAAATTAGCTTTAGCGTTAACTGTGATTAGCAAAGGAGTGGAGTTTGGTTCTGAAGAAAATGATCCGGTTAATTTGTTGATTGTCTTGGCAGCAACGGATAGCAACAGCCATATCGAAGTGATCGCTAAACTTGCCGAACTATTTGATAATCAACAAGATATTGCATTACTGATGAGTGCCAAAAGTAAAGAAGAGATTCTTGCCGTGATTAACAAGTATTAAGTCGTTATTTTTGCTATGGGGTAACAGTATGAAAATCACTGTCGTTTGCGGACATGGGTTAGGTACCAGCTTGATAATGGAAATGAGCATCAAAAATATTCTGAAAGAGATGGGAATAGATGCCAGTGTTGATCACGTCGATCTGGGGTCAGCAAAAGCAACTCAAAGCGACATTTTTGTCGGGACTAAAGATATTGCAGAACAACTGGTTATTCAGGCAGTCGATGGCAAAATTGTTGCGCTGGACAATATGGTGGATAAATCGGCAATGAAAGTACGTCTGTCCGTGGCATTAGTTGAACTTGGTGCACTGTAACCGGGGAGGTTGTCATGGAGTTTTTTCATTTTCTGATGAGTGATGTTCTGTCAGAACCTGCGATTTTGGTGGGGGTTATCGCGCTTGTTGGTTTGATCGTGCAAAAGAAACCGGTGACTGAATGTATCAAAGGTACCATAAAAACCATTATGGGGTTTTTGATCTTGGGGGCGGGTGCTGGATTAGTCGTCTCTTCACTGGGGGATTTTGCTGAAATTTTCCAACACGCTTTTGGTATTCAGGGAGTCGTACCAAACAACGAAGCAATTGTTTCCATTGCGCAAAAGAGTTTTGGTAAAGAAATGGCCATGATCATGTTCTTTGCTATGGTGATCAATATTTTGATTGCGCGTTTTACCCCGTGGAAATTTATCTTTCTGACTGGGCACCACACATTATTTATGTCCATGATGGTCGCGGTGATTCTGGCAACAGCAGGGATCAAAGGCTCGATGCTAGTGGCTATTGGTTCTGTGGTTGTTGGCGTTGCTATGGTTTTCTTCCCGGCGATTGTCCATCCATATATGAAGAAAATAACAGGTTCTGACGACGTTGCCATTGGGCATTTTTCCTCGCTTTCCTATGTTCTCGCTGGTTTTATTGGCAGCAAACTAGGAAATAAGGCCCACTCAACCGAAGAGATGAATGTTCCGAAAAGCTTGCTGTTTCTGCGTGATACACCGGTTGCCATCTCTTTTACGATGGCGATTATTTTCATGATCAGTTGTTTATTTGCTGGCGGTGATTTTGTGAGGGAAGTCAGTGGTGGGAAAAATGGATTTATGTTCTCTCTAATGCAATCTATTACCTTTGCCGCAGGTGTATACATTATTCTGCAAGGTGTGAGAATGATAATTGCAGAAATTGTTCCTGCATTTAAAGGAATCTCTGACAAACTGGTACCCAATGCTAAACCTGCGTTAGATTGCCCGGTTGTCTTTCCTTACGCTCCTAATGCAGTATTGGTAGGATTCTTGAGCAGTTTTGTGGCTGGTGTTATCGGTATGTTTGTCCTGTATGCACTCGGTATGACGGTCATTATTCCCGGCGTTGTGCCGCACTTTTTTGTTGGTGCGGCGGCCGGGGTTTTTGGTAATGCGACAGGGGGGCGTAGAGGCGCTATTCTCGGGGCTTTTACTCAAGGCTTTCTGATTACCTTCTTACCCGTATTTCTGTTACCCGTTTTGGGGGATATCGGTATTGCTAACACGACATTCAGTGATGCTGACTTTGGCGCATTGGGCATTCTGTTAGGTATTATTGTTCGTTGATTGTGGAATATCTGGATCTTGGAATTGAAACAGGGTCATAAACACCCTGTTTCTTGCCAAAATATTGATGTAAACCATTCGACCATGATAAAGCACCCGTCAGTGCTCATGAGAATTTCTTGGTTTCATCGTTTTTTATATAAAGTCTTCAACAGAAATAGAAAAGTAAATTTTCAAAAAAATGATTATTTAGTCACGTTTTTAGCCCTTTATTTTGATTTATCAAATTGTTATCCATATATCAGTTAGGGGAAATTTAAGCAAAATTCAGGTTAATTAAACAGGTCAGAGAGAAATATGTAATAATGAAATCGATTATTTATAGCAAAATATGGCCTATAGATTGAAGATATTGGGGGGGAATATAAAGATCATAACTATTCTCTTTGCAAAGTGTTCTTAACTCAATTGCTGAGCTAACTGATAGTTTCTCATAGATACTTTCGAAATATTTTTCCACAGTGCGATATGAAATTTTCATTTCGTCAGCGATATATCTATTACTAACGCCACGGCAGAATAAAAAAATGATTATCCATTCTTTCTCTTTTAATATATTGTTAGGTTGTTGAAATCGAATTGATATAGGAATATTGTTCTCCATATAATGAGATACAGTAAAATTATGTATTTCTCTTGCGTGAGCAATTATACCAATACACTGTTTATTTTCATCCATTAACGGATATTTATCACAGAAATAGGATGTGGCTTGTTCATTTTTTGCTTGAGGGTAAGTGCTAAGAGATGATATTCGTTGCATACCCTGTAACACCTTATGATCATGTTCCTCAAAAAGATGAGAGAATTGATTAACTGGCGAAGGTAATTCTTTATCGGTATACCCAATAATATCAAGATTTTCAGGTAGCTTATTAGCTTTGATAAACATTTTATTTGCATAAATAAAGCGGAACTCCTTATCTTTTACAAACCACGGTTCTGAGCTTTTATCCCACATATTAGTTAATTGAGGAGTAATAAAAGGGACTTTTTTACATCCTGATTGACTCATATTTGACCTTTATAACATTATTACCTTATATACCCGTTATCTTTCAAGTTGCCTCTTTGTTGGCTGCACTCACTCACCCCGGTCACATAGTTCGCTATGCTCCCGGGGATTCTCTCCCTTGCCGTCGCGATCCATCTTGAAATCCATAGGGTATAAAAAATTTGAATAAATAGACGATATTTATAAGTAAGACAATAAGAACCTTTTTGGTGCATAGAGATCAAAACTATTTAGTCGGCAATATTCCTCCAGTTGTGAGTCTGAGTTAACTTTCAATTTATTATAAATCTTTCTTATATATTCCTCTATGGTTTTATGTGAAATTTTGAGTAATTGACAGCTTTGTTTCCTACTATATTTTTGTAGAAAAAGAAAGACAACTTCCCATTCTTGTTCAGTAAGGAGATAAGTTGGCGATTGAAACATAATAGAAGTAGGTAGTTTACTGTGAAATAGCCGAGTCAATGAATTATCCTGAACTTTCCAGGCATGGAAAAGAATACCGATGCATTCACCTTTACCATCATCGAGTGGAAATTTTTCCTGGAAATAAGATGATAAAACTTTATCTCGCCCAAATACATGTGTCTCTAATGATAAAATACTTTCTCTATTTTTTATTACCTGCAAATCATGTGTAATAAAATCTTTGGCAAATTCATTGCCTCTCCAGGGAATATCACTATCATATTTACCTTCATAATCATAGTTGGCATTTATATTTTGGAGTTTAATTAATGCACTATTACCATAGAGAAAACAGGAAGATTTATCTTTTACTCCCCACGGTTCATTGCTTACTTCCAATGTGTTGATTATTTGTAACGAAATAGTTGGATTTTTTCTAGTCATATTTGTGTAATATTTTGATTTAGGAAAACATAATGCTTTCTTGTTGCAAAAATTTTTCTGGTGTGTCGAGATCAACATCGTTAAGACAACAATATTCTTTTTGTTTTTGGCCGATATATTTTTGTAAAATCATGACTATTTTCCCACATGTAAACTAATTGCGGAGTGATATTATTTTGTTTGTTTAACATGACAACTCCTTAATGAGTCTTTAAATCATTATCTGAAGCGTTTTTTTAATGATTACACTTAAAATAACCTGAATATATAAGAGATTGCAATAATTAATTGGTAAAGAAATAAAATTTATTGATTTTTACACATATCTGTTAATTAAATGGTTTATTATTCTGTGTAAAAAATACCTCTATGTAAAAAAATATAAGTATTAATATTGTTTAGTTCTGAAATTATTTAAGTTGTCTTTATACAGGTTTGATTTAATCCTTAACATCTCTTTCTCTGTTTTTATTTTCCTTGGCTGTCGAGATCATATTGTATATACCCTATGGATTTCAAGATGGATCGCGGCGGCAAGGGAGCGAATCCCCGGGAGCATAGATAACGATGTGACCGGGGTGAGTGAGTGCAGCCAACAAAGAGGCAACTTGAAAGATGACGGGTATAGCTTGTACGCAATGAATTAAGACGTTGCTTGTAATAATAGTAAATCAATGAACATGATCAGATTAGACTCGAATGAAGTTATTTCGTTGATTTCTGCATCGAAATAAATTGCTTCGTCATATATACCCTATGGATTTCAAGATGGATCGCGACGGCAAGGGAGTGAATCCCTGGGAGCATAGGTAACTATGTGACCGGGGTGAGTGAGCGAGCGCAGCCAACAAAGAGGCAACTTGAAAGATGACGGGTATGGTGCAAAGTGCACACCAGCTAGTGAAGCCAATGGATTAGCAGATGAGCGGGTAGAGGATGGGGATCACCGGTCAACGTCAATTAACGGGAAAAGTCACATGTAACTTTTAAACGTGTGAATACACTCGCAAACCAAATTTTGTTGCAAATGATTGGCGGAGGAGGGCAATAATGGGTCATAATATTGAGGTTTAAAAAATTTATAAAAGGCATCATTGATGACGACATGGATAAAATCTGGTAGTGGTTTGAAAAGCTGAATGCTGAATATTGTATCTAGCTGATATACCAGATTATTCTGCATAGAGGATCATCTACCTTGTTACCAGTTTGTTAGATTTGCTGTCTGCCGGGTTCCTCTAGCAAAGATAGAGAGATTAAATGTTTATCGGAAGCCGGCAAACATTGCTGCATCAACATCCTTCCTTAGTGATTTGAACCAGATATCAATCTGACGGACATGTCCTTTTGTTAAAATGGTTATTGAGCCTATCGCAGCGATTTTTGTTGGTAATTCTAGCCAAAAAGCCTTATTTGGTGGGGATCGGTTAATTGAATCACTATTTTTCTTTTGGCCTTGTGATGGTAAGAATAGGGGGGGATTACCGGAGAACAGACATTGAATATCTATCCATTACGCAGCTTGAGAATAGAGCAAGTACAGAAACAGAGATTTCATACAGTCATCTGCCGCCATTTCGGTGCAGGTTTAATTACTATGGGGGATTTAGGGTTGGTTCCGGGTCTTAATCAGTTACAGATAACGCAGCGTGTTAAGTGCGTTGAAACAAAGAATATTTGGGATAGACCATAATGGGTCAGCGAAGACATCTAACGCAACACGAAGTGGAAAGTATGCTGGAAATGGCGAAAAAGAGCCCTAATGGGGAGCGCGACTATTGTCTGGTATACATGAGTTTTGTTCATGGCTTACGTGTTAGTGAAGCCAGGTATCTACGGATATCTGATCTGGATTTGGAAGATGGAAGTTTATATATCCGGCGTTTAAAAGGCGGATTTTCTACTATTCATCCTCTTTTGGGCTATGAAATCCAGGCGATCAGGGAGTGGCTAAAAGTCCGTAAAACCTTCCGAGGGGCAGAAAGTGATTGGTTGTTTCTGTCGCGTACCGGAAAACCACTAACTCGCCAGCGCATTTATCAAATTATTAGTCAGTTAGGGAAATTGGCTAATATTTCCGTAGGTTCTCATCCGCACATGTTGCGCCATGCCTGTGGTTTTGCACTTGCAGATAGGGGGATAGATACTCGGTTGATACAAGATTATCTTGGGCACAGCAATATTCGCCATACTGTGCGGTATACTGCCAGTAATGCAGAGCGTTTCCACGGTGTTTGGGGTGTAAAAAGGAATCGGAGTCGGGAATTACACTTTGATTATGTCCCACAGGAAAATGCTTGTTCAATTGAATAAGTGATTCTGATGTATGCGCCTGTTAAGGCGCATACATAAAGGACATCTTAAAAGTGTGACTTTTAAGATTCTCATACAGGGAGTTCCTTACCATTGTTGTAATACAGTAAAACCGTTTCCCTTGTTTTTTCTGCTGATTGATAGCCAATGATTTTATTATATCCAGGAAGTTTAGGGGCAATAGTAAATGGCCTCTGGGATAACGCTTTTAATAAATATCTATTTTATCTAAGTGCCTGTGAATGTTTTTTCATGATTTTTTCCACTCTGTGAATTAATGACGAACACCTGCTTCTGATGATTATCTCCCAATCCGAAATAGCATAGCGTCAGTTCTGCCAACTGAGCTAAAAATCATCATCTAACCTAATCAAAAAGGGTCATACTTCATCACCCATTAACAACATCTGTCACAGTCTAAGTCATTTCATACCGAAACAAATTATCATAAATGTGATAAGAATCACATAATAAAAATAAAAAAATAAAATTTATTTGAAATTATTAATGCTGGTTATTAAATGATTAATATTAATCTATTTTTTATACAATCTTGCCACAAAATAATCACATTGGCCTGTTTTTTGCTTTGCAATATAACCCCTTGTTTTTGTTGCTATCTTAACCAACCCCCTATTTTAGTTGCCCGGTTGATAATCAACCCTAAATATTGATCGCTAAGCTAAATTCGTGGTTAATGCTGCTTCGGCATTGTGGAATAGAAAGTCAATGAAAAGCAGTATTCTAGTATTTGTGGTTTTTTGTAGTGTGGCTTCAGGCAGTCAGGCCGCCGACATCGCAGAACAACAACTCATTCATCAACAGGCCCGCCAGCAAGCCCTGGAAGCGCAATTAGCGCCACCGCCTGCGGAGATTCACCTGTCTGTACCGGAAACGGGGGCGTCATCCGCCTTTCCGGTGGAAACCCCGTGTTTTCCTATTACCCGCGTCAGACTGGCAGGCACCGAAAATTTCCCGCACTGGTTGCCGTTCAGGCGTGTCGCCCAACAGGGCGAAAACCATTGCCTGGGCGATAAAGGCATTAGCCGGCTGATGACCCAATTGCAAA
>NZ_CAWNWY010000069.1:0-7091 GCF_963878365.1 Photorhabdus sp. HUG-39
GACCCGATAGGATTAGCAGGGGGTCTGAACCTGTATGCGTACGTGCCTAATCCGGTGTCGTGGATCGACCCATTAGGGTTAGCAGGTAAAAATTGCCAAGATGTTGGTAATAAGTCTAAGAATGCTCAAGAAATGGCAGAGGAGTTAGCTAATCAACTTAATAAAAATACAGTGACATTCTCAACTCCAACAACTATGGGGCATATAGATTTAAGAGGTAGAGCGCATTTTGATAAAATAACCCAAACGGATATACCAACTCCACATGTTCAAACTTCACCAATAAATATAGCTCCTAATGGAAAACGCTTTCCTTTGAAAAAGCAGGAAGTGGCCAGACCTGCTACTAAGCAAGATATACGTACAGCTAGAGAACTAGCTAAAAAACAAGGGATATTAAAATGAATGATAATATCATTGAACACCTTCAAAACTGGTATCAATCTAAATGCGATGGAATGTGGGAACATGAGTATGGCTTTGATATCAGTACATTAGATAATCCTGGTTGGAAGGTTAATATATCAGGAGAAAATGGGAAAAACCCATTAAATATTATTGTGAATAACACTGATGACGATTGGGTAAATATAAAGGCAAGTGAAAGAGAATTTAAAGGATATGGAGGTATTGCAAATTTAGAGACAATACTGAAATATGCAGCACAATGGCTTGATAAAGTGTAGAAATATAATTAATTAAAGCCGGAAAGATCTTTCGAGATCTTCCGGCTTTTTTATGATCTACCTTGGTGCATACCCACGGTAAGCCAGAGCAGATTGAAGCTTAGCGATCGCATCTTTGATCTGATACGCTTCCTCGTCATTCACCGCGCAAGCCCGTATCTCAGACCAGCACAGCCGCTTAACCAGTTGAGCTAACGCCAGCGCTTCAATGTGGGTTAACTGGATATCCTGCAAATGTTCAATGGCTATCGTCATCTCATGCTCTCCTCTTAACCCACAAAACCGGTTATTAACGCCTGCATCTGCTGTTTAATCTCCCGCAGCTGGGCCTGTTGTCGCTGGTACTGCTGATGCTGTTGTTGCGTGGCTTCACTGTCAGGAATGAGCACCAGACAGCCGTCCATCACCTTCACCGTAATCTGGCCGCCAGTATTAAATCCCGCCTGTCTCAGCCACTGTCCCTTAAGATGTATCGCCGGTGTGGCGTTGTTGACCTTATTCCCGTTCGGTACATAACCCACCGTGTAATAACGTTCTGTTTTCACGGCTTTATTTACTGCCGCTTCTGCTTTAGAATGCGCCTTAGCCATAGTAACTACCTCTTTTAGTTGCTTGTGGTGAGCAACGTATTTGGGTGCCCGCCCGAATACGTTGCGTTATTGTCCTCACTTCATCTTAGAAGACCAGCGTTCAGCCTCGTACTTGATAATCATTCCTTCCAATAACTCCCTAATCACCTCTCGCTGCTCCGGCTGCATGTTGTTAATAGCCTGAAACTGTAGAGCCAAGTCGGCATCAGGTAGTAGCTCATCTTCTTCAAATATCAGTGAATCAGTCGTGACCCGCAATGTCTGTGCGATCTTCTTAATTGCCTCCAGAGAAGGTAACGAAATCCCACCTTCGTAGCGTTTGACCTGAGTCACATGGATACCAATGGCATCCGCCAATGCTTGCTGTGAGAGGCCCTTTTGCTTACGGAGGGCAACGAGTCGGTTAGCAATGCTCATCGAATTAAACCAGTCAGAGAAATTTGCCGTCATTCTACCCTCCAAAAAATGCTTGCTTTATATTGGTATCTTAATAGATACTAAATAAAAGAGCAATGGAGTCTTGACGCATTTTTTAGGAGGTCGTTTTATGGCACGCATCCCGGAAGCAGAATTACAGCACCTGAAAGCCGCCGTCTCCTTAGTCGCCGTGGTGGAGCAACAGGGGCGACAGCTCTTTAAACGCGGCAAAGATTATGTACTGCTGTGCCCGTTCCATGAGGAGAAAACCCCGTCAATGGTTATCTCTCCGGCGAAAAATCTTTATCACTGTTTTGGCTGTGATGCCGGCGGCTCCGTGCTGGACTGGGTAATGAAAACCAAAGGCTTAAGTCTGCGCCGGGCCGTGGAACAGTTGCGCGGGATACTGGGAGATAACCCCTCGGTGGCCCCGCTGGTGAAACCGGATGAACCCGCCATGCTGGCCGATGATGACGCCGGACGGCAGGCGCTGCTCAGTCGGGTCGTCGGGTTCTACCATCATACGCTGTTGAATGCCCCCGAAGCCCTGGCTTATCTGGAAAAACGCCGGCTCAACCACCCGGAATTAGTCGCCCAGTTTAAACTGGGCTTTGCCAACCGCACGTTAGCCTATCGCCTGCCCATCAAGGCGGTGCAGGCCGGCGCACAGATCCGCGCCCGTCTTCGGGCCGTGGGGCTGATGCGCGACAGCGGGCACGAGCACTTTACCGGTTCGCTGGTGATACCGGTTATCGACCCGAACGGCCAGATCCGCGAGATCTACGGGCGCAAAATCACCGACCGTTTACGTAAAGGAACGCCGCTGCATCTGTACCTTCCCGGCGCACATGGCGGGATATGGAATGAGCCGGCGCTGATCAGTTCAGGGACGGTCATCCTCTGTGAATCCCTGATCGACGCCCTGTCGTTCTGGGTGGCCGGTCACCGCCATGTCACCGCCGCCTATGGGGTGAACGGCTTCACCGATGAGATGCGGCAGGCGTTTCGGCGGCATGGCGTTAAGCAGGTCTTGATCGCCTACGACAATGATCCGGCAGGCAATGAAGCGGCGGTAAAACTGGCCGCCGAACTCACCGCCGTCGGTATCACCGTGTTCCGGGTGGTGTTCCCCGAGGGCATGGATGCCAACGGCTATCTGTGTCAGGTCGCCGAGCCGGAACGGGCCTTCGGGTTGCTGCTGGACAGTGCCATGCCGATGCAGGAAGCGGCAGAGGTACAGGCCACCACTGCAACAGAGCGGGCCGCACTGGCTGAACATCAGCCGGTTCCGGTGCCGGAAACAGTCAGCACATTAGCCGCCGGTATAGCCGCGTTGCCGTCAATGCCGAATGTGGTCTGGGAAACCGGCGCTAACGGCGAGATATCCCTGACGCTGGGCACACAACAGTGGGGTATCCGGGGCCTGTCACAGGTGAAAGCCGGGGCGGCGGTGATGAAAGTGAATGTTCAGGTCGTTGATACCGACAGCGGCGTGATGTTTGCCGACAGCGTGGACATGATGAGCGCCCGCAGCCGGGGCGGGTATGCGCGGCTGGCCGCCACCGAACTCGGGCTGGCCGAAGGTGACCTGCGCCGGGCACTGGGGCAGGTGTTGCTGGTACTGGAACAGTGTCAACAGGCCGGCGTCAGTGAACAAACCGAACCCCCACCGGTTCCCGAACTGAGCGAGGACCAGCGGGCTGCGGCGCTGGCGCTGCTGCAAGACCCGAAACTGAGTGAACGCATCACCGCTGACTTAGCCGCCTGTGGCGTGGTGGGCGAATCCACTAACCTGCTGGCCGGTTACTTAGCCGCCGTCAGTCGCAAGCTGGACCGTCCGCTGGCCGTGCTGATACAAAGCAGTTCGGCGGCAGGGAAAAGCAGCTTAATGGATGCGGTACTCAATCTGATACCGGAAGAAGAACGGCTGCAATACAGCGCCATGACCGGCCAGAGTCTGTTCTATCTGGGGGAAACCAATCTCCAGCATAAAATCTTAGCCATTGCCGAAGAGGAAGGCGTCAGGCAGGCCGCCTATGCGCTCAAACTGTTGCAAAGCGACGGCGAACTGACCATTGCCAGCACCGGTAAAGATGACGCCAGCGGGAATCTGGTGACCAAACAGTACACGGTAAAAGGGCCGGTGATGCTGATGCTCACCACCACCGCGATAGATGTGGATGAAGAGCTGTTAAACCGCTGTCTGGTGCTGACGGTAAACGAATCGCGGGAGCAGACCGAAGCTATCCACGCCTTGCAGCGCCATAAACAAACGCTGGAAGGTCTACTGGCCGAGAATGAAAAGGCATATATCACCGAACTGCATCAAAACGCCCAGCGGCTGTTGCGCCCGCTGAATGTGGTTAACCCTTATGCCTCACAGTTAACGTTCATGAGCGATAAAACCCGCACCCGACGCGACCACATGAAATATCTCACCCTGATACAAAGTATCGCCCTGCTGCATCAGCACCAGCGCGAGGTGAAGACAGCGGAACACCGGGGCAAACGGCTTGAATATATCGAAGTCACCAAAGAAGATATCCGCCTGGCGAACCGGCTGGCCCACGAGATATTAGGCCGCACGCTGGATGAGATGTCGCCCCAGACCCGAAAACTGTTACTGTTGATACAAGCGATGGTGAAAGAGACGGCGACAGCGCAGCAACGCCCGATGAACGCGGTCCGCTTTACCCGCCGGGATATCCGCAGTTACACCCAATGGAGCGATAACCAGTTAAAAGTCCATTGTCAGCGACTGGCCGACATGGAATACCTGTTAGTCCACGGCGGCAGCCGGGGCCATCTGTTGCAGTATGAACTGCTGTGGAACGGCGACAACGCAGAAGAAGCCCACCTGTGCGGCCTGATTGACCTGACAGCGCCGGAAAAACCGGTAAAACCCTGAATATGACTCACGCAAGTTGGACTGACTGAACCGCAAGTTGCCCCTAAGTTGGGGTCAAGTTGGGTCCAAGTTGGAGGTCGGAAAACCGACTTCAGGCCGCAGCAATACTGGGCGGAATGGCTCGCAAGTTGGAGAAGGTTGAAAAACACTGTTCCGGCAATAATAAGAAAAAGTCGTCGTATCGTACTGCCAGCTCATCATCGAACCCGAAAACCCGGAATACGACCGACGCAAGTTGGACTGACTGAACCGCAAGTTGCCCTCAAGTTGGGGTCAAGTTGGGCCCAAGTTGGAGGCCGGGAAATGGACGCCAGACCGCAGCAATACTGGGTGGAACGGTCCGCAAGTTGGGGCAGGCAGAAAAGCACTGTTCCGGCCACCTAAGAATCAAGCCATCGTACCGTCGTGATGTATCACACACTGATAACACTAACCGCTGTTCTTTACAGGAAATCCCATCATGTCATCACCCGTTAAACGTCAATCCAACCCCCGCCCGCTGACCCTGCGCCAGCATCTGGACGCGTATCTGGATAACCTGCTGTTGCAGGGGGCGAGCCAAAAGAGCCAGTCCGCCCGTCATGAACGGCTGTCACCGTTCGTCAGCTGGTGCGAGGCACAGGGCGTAATATCCGCCGCTCAGGTCACCGAGCCGTTACTGGCAAACTGGCAGCAGTCTCTGACCCGGTACCGCAAGGCCAACGGCCAGCTTTATACGCAGGACAGTCAGCGCCGACGCCTGCGGTCCTTACGCCTGTGGTTCGACTGGTTGCAGCAACAGCACGCTATCCCAACCAGCCCGGCAACAACCCTCGCCTCGCCAGACAGAAAAAAACGCCCCTCTGTCATGGAGACCCACGGTCAACCCGACGCCATCCCGGCCCGCTTCGCCACTTTACGCCAGCATCTGGCGGCCTGGCTGGAAGCCGTACGAGGACAGGGCTTAAGCGAACGGACTCAGGAGTCCTATGAAGAACGGCTGTTGCCGTTCATCAACTGGTGCGAAGCGCGTGGCGTGATGACGGCACCGCAGGTCAGCCTGCCGTTACTGGAAAGTTACCAGCGCTGGCTGAGAAGCGCCCGTAAAGCGAACGGTCAACCCTACAGCCCGGGCAGTCAGCGGGACCGCCTGAGTGTCTTACGTCAGTGGTTCCGCTGGCTGTTGCAACGTCACCATATCCTGTATAACCCGACGGATAACATGGTATTGCCAAGAGAAGAAAAACGGCTGCCGGCGCAGGTGATGAATGAAGACGAAACCCACACGGTCTTAGCCGCAACGGATATCAACACCCCAACCGGGCTGAGAAATCGCGCTATCCTTGAAGTACTGTGGAGTACCGGTATCCGGCGGATGGAAGTAGCCAACCTGCTGTTAAGCGAGGTGGACTTCGGGCGCGGGGTGGTGATGGTCAGACAGGGTAAAGGCGGTAAAGACCGGGTGGTGCCCATCGGCGAACAGGCGCTGCACTGGTTAAGCCGCTGGCTCAGTGTCCGGCCCGAGTTAACGCGGCGGGAGGACAGCGGTCACCTGTTTATCACCAAGAAAGGCCGGGGACTGGCCAGAGGCACGTTAACCCAGATAGCCGCCGACAGCATCCGTAAACAGGCGCAACTGGCTAAACCGGGGGCCTGTCATCTGTTCCGCCACTCAATGGCAACCCAGATGCTGGAGAACGGCGCGGACACCCGGCATATCCAGGCGATACTGGGGCATGAGAAGCTGGAAACCACCCAAATCTATACCCGGGTGGCTATCGGTCACTTAAAGGAAGTGTATGAGCAGACCCACCCGGCAGAACGGCAGTCAAAGCAGGCAACGCCAGACGATAGGCAGGCGGAGAGTGACCAGCCGGACAGCCCGAAGCCGGTCTGAACGCGCTGTGTTGCCGGACAATCTTAATGTTAGCCGGTTCCCTGTGAGCGCGTGGGGTGCAGTGAAAGGCAGACCGCGCGCGTCCCTGCGCACGGACTGCCTCCCTACCATCGGCGTGCCCGGCGGTAAATGCCGGCCGCCCGGCGCTGAACTTCGGCGTTCTCTGTAACAATCGTTGCCGGTCAGCCGCCATTCAACATAATGTGGCATTAAGCGAAATGGGCCTACACGGCCCACAACGCTTAACGGCACATTATGTCGGCACCGCCCACCCATGGGCGCTGCGCGGTTACCTTGGCCCCGGTGCGCGGCTGGCCGCCGGGTTGAGCTTCTCAGCCCCAGAGGCGCACCGGGCTGCGCCCGCTGCTGTCAGCCGCGGTGCCCAAACCCGCCGCCGCAGTCGCCGCCGTCCGTGGCGGCTCCGGGGCGAAAATCCGCCTTAAACCGTTGTCGGTCAGTCCGTCAAGGTCAACCGCCCTGAAGGCAGGCCAGCAAGCTGGCGCAATTTATGGCCCCCGCCCAACCCTGCTGCACTGGCTGCGTCCGGCTCGCAGTCGCAGGCTCCTCGCTCGTTCCCGTACTCGCCATCTCCGCCCCGTCCGCCCCCGCGAGCG
>NZ_CAWNWY010000070.1:0-6375 GCF_963878365.1 Photorhabdus sp. HUG-39
CCTACCATGCCAGCAATCTGCCGCCGGGGGACCTGCCCGGCAGCAAAACCCAGATGGCCTTGCGCTCCAAAACCCATAAAGGGGACGGCTACAACGAGCTGCGCTTCGAGGATGCCAAAGGCAGTGAAGAGCTGGCTTTACACGCCCAGCGGGACATGCACACCGTGGTGCTCAATAACCGTGAAACCCGGGTCGTGAACGACCACACCGAAAGCATCGGCCATAATCAGGTGCTGTCAGTCAGAAACGACCGCCATAAAGAAGTGACCGGCAACGAAGTCAGCGCCATCACCGGCCTGCGTCAAATTACGGTCGAAAAAGACAGCCTGCTGAACGTCAAAAATAACATCCAGATACATGCCCGGGAGGGGGGTATCGAAATTGCGACGGCCGGCGGCAGCATCACCCTCGACCATGCCGGCAATATCAGCATTCAGGGCGCCAATATCACCATCAATGGCAAACAGGTCAACGTGAACTGACCGCGACTGACTGCCAACTTATTATTTCAATCAACAACGGAAAAAGCATGAAAAACACAACCTATCAGATGCATGAAGGCACGCTGACTCTCCCGGGCAACTGGCGGGATGAATCCATGAACGTCTTCGCGCTGCCGGACGACAGCGGCATTAATCTGGTGGTCAGCCGCACCCCGGTTCCTGCCGGCATGGATAACCACGCTTACTATGAACAGACCCTGGAACAGTTCTGCACTCATCTGCCCGGTTACCAGGAGCATCAGCGCAGCGAAATCACCCTCAGCCGGCAACCCGCCCGCCGTCTGGATTACCAGTGGAAAAGCCCGGAGGGCGACATGTACCAGACCGTGATACTGCAAATCCGCGGCTCACTGCTGCTGACCTTCAACCTGACCTCTCCTGCCCCTTTTGAAGACAGTCAGCGTGAGGCATTGCTGGCGGTTATCCACAGTTTTCAGGCAGCCTGATGACCTGGCAGGAGGCACACTATGTCACTTGGTGATGAAATCGTCACCCGGATAGCGCGGGTCGGCGCTCAGCACGCGGGGCGCGTTTCCCCGCCACAGGGCAGTCCCGGTCCGGCCGCGGCCCGTCAGGGCGACCCGATTAAGCATGCCAGCTTCCTGGGGGCGCTGGCCGGGGCGATTGCCGGTGCCCTGGTAGCCGGCGCGGTCTTTGCCGCGGCATCGGCTCTGGTGGGGCTGACCGTTCTCACCGGAGGATTAGCGACCGTCGCGGTGATTGCCCTGGGAACCGCGGCCACATTTGCCCTTGGCGATGTCATCAGCGCCGCCAGTTCGGCCGTCACGAAAATGGTGGACAGCGTCGGCCCGCCGGACGGCACCCTGACGAGTGGCTCCCCCAATGTCTTTATCGAAGGCAAACCGGCGGCCAGAGCTACCACCGATATCGCCGTTTGCAGTAAACATCCGGCGCCGCCCCTGATTGCCCAGGGCAGTGACACCGTGTTGATTAACGGCTCGCCGGCGGCCCGGGTGGATGACAAACTGGCGTGCGGCGGCGCCATCAAATCCGGGGCCAAAACGGTGTTTATCGGCGCCGGGCAGGGAACTTACCTGGCAGTCGCCGAAGAGTTCTCCGCCTGGGAACGGGCGATACTGATGGCGGTTGAATTTCTGGTGCCGCCGTCACGAGGGGCGATTAAAGGGCTGGGTAAACTGTTTACCCGACAGGCCGGTAAAAAGGTCGTCAGCGGGGCGATTGCCGGCGCCCGGCATGCCGGAAAGATAATCTCGGGTAAAACCCTCTGCTGTGCCAAAACCGCCTTCAGAGAAACTCAGGGCGTGAAACGTTACCGGGAAGCGACGAAAAAATTCTTTACCGGCGACCCGATTGACGTCACCACCGGCCAGCTGTTTGACCAGCGGACCGATATCACCCTCGGCCAGACCCTGCCGCTGGTGTTTCTGCGCAGCTGGGCACCGGGGGAACAGGGCCTGCTGGGGCCGGGCTGGACGGACAGCTTCTCCGAAGGCGCCCTTGCCACCGGCGACCGGGTAGAAATCCGCACCACCGAAGGGGCATCGCTTTACTTTGCCTTACCGGCCGCTTATACCCACAGTGTTAACCCGGACCACCCGGACTTTACCCTGAGCCGGGGAGAACAGGGATATATTCTCAGTCACCGTGATTCACCGGTGCGTAAGTATTTTGCGCTGTCCTCTCCGGCCTCATCCGAAGGGACACAGCGCTGGCGGCTCACGGAACACCGGGACGTGTATGACAACCGGCTGCGGTTTATCTATAACGACCTGTATCAGCTGACACAGGTTCTCCACAGTGACGGGCCGGAGTTGACGCTGCTTTATAATCTGCGCGGACAACTGACAGAGATACGCCGTGCCGATGAAGGGTTACAGGAAGTGATGGCCCGTTATCACTACCATGATGATGGCCGGCTGGCAGAAGCGGACAGCGCCCAGCAATTTCATCTGTACTATGAATATAATGCGCAGGGCCTGATAAGCCGCTGGTCCGATGGCGACCAGACCTGGGTGGATTACCGTTATGATAAACAGGGGCGCTGTACCGACAGTGTGGGGGCCGGCGGCTTCTATCCGGTCCATCTGGACTATGCCCCCGGCATAACCCGCTCCACCACCCCACAGGGGCACACCACCACCTGGCATTACAACGACCAGCAGCTAATCACCGCAATCCACACCCCGTGCGGCGGCGTGACCCGTTATGACTATGACCGCTGGGGCAATCCGGTCAGACAGATATTACCGGAGGGGGAAACCCTGACGCTGACTTATCTGGCCGATACCGGCCGGGTCACGTCGCTGACGGACGCCACCGGTGCGGTGTGGCAATACAGCTATGAGGCTGACAGCCTGCAACTGACCGGCATGACCGACCCGCTGCAACGCACCTGGCTGCCTTTGTATGATGAACAGGGCCAGCCCGCCGGATTTATTGCGCCGGACGGCCGGAAAACCACGCTGACCCGCAATGCCTTCGGGCTGGTGACGGCCGAAACAGACCCGGACGGCCACTGCCGCTCACAGGAATATGATAAGCATCAGCGGCTGGTGCGGGTGCTGGATGAAGAGAACCGGACCGTCAGTCTGGGTTATGACAGTCAGGACCGGCTGCGCAGCCTGACCGCGGCGGGGGCGCTGTGGCGCTGGCGTTACGACCGTCATCACCGGGTGGCGGTCAGTGACCGGCCGGACAACCAGCTGGAACACTTCACCCACGACCGCCACGGGAACTTAACCTGCTGGACTGATGCCCGCGGCGTGAAATGGCAGGTAGAGTACGGCCCGTTTGACCTGCCGGTCGCCCGGCGTGACGGCGAGGGGCATCGCTGGCAGTATCGTTATGATGCCGACACGCTGCAACTGACGCAGGTGATTAACCCGCAGGGGGAAACCTACAGCTACACACTGGATGCCGACGGGCGGGTTATCACCGAGCAGGATTATGCCGGCACGCAGTGGCATTATCGCTATGACCGGTCGGGGAACTGCATTGAAAAGCGGGACGGGGAAGAGAACCTGACCCGCTATGACTATGATGCCGCCCGCCGGCTGACGGCCCTGCATGCCCCGGAAGGCACCACCCGTTATCATTACGACAGCCTGGGCCGGCTGTTAACTGCGGACTCCCCGGACAGCACCCTGCATTTTGAATACGACGAGCAGGACCGGATAGTGCGGGAAATCCAGCCGCACGGAGAGATTCAGCGTCACTACCCGGATAACCGCGCCGCAGAACGGCAGTTATTCACCGGCGAAACAGCGCCGGTTGCCGGTCCGGCCCGGTTTAGCGGCCAGACCCGCCTCTGCCGCTGGCAGAGCCGGCGGGAGGTTAACCGGGTGGGGGAACTGATTACGCTGACGCTGGCGGAGCAGGCGACCCTGACCCTGGAACGGGATGACGCCGGCCGGGACACGGGCCGTTATGTGGACGGGGGATTTATTCTGCGTCAGCAGTACAGCCTGATGGGGCAGTTAACCGCGCAACGGGCAGGCCGCAACCCCTATTTTTTCCGGCCGGCTGAACCGGACGAGATTGAGGGACCCGCTTACGCGGGGGTGGCGCGCCGGTATGAATATGATGCGGCGCTGAACCTGACTGCGGCCCGTGATGACGGACAGCAGCTGGACTATCTTCTCAATGGCAACGGCCAGGTGATTTCGGTGGGAGAAGGCCGGACACTGCGGGAGCATTATCAGTATGATGAAACGGGTTACCCGTCAAGACGGTTTGACGGGGTGCAGGAGATTATGGGGGAAACCCTCTATCAGGAGGGCCATCGCCTGAACTGGGTGGGCTCGCACCGGTTTGTTTACGACCGGGCCGGCCGCATGCAGGAGAAACAGTTTTTAGCGGAAGGTTACCGGCTGGCGCTGACGAAATACCGGTGGAACAGCCAGAATCAGCTGACCGGCCTTATCACCCCGGACGGGATACCGTGGGAATATCGCTATGACGCCTTCGGACGGCGGATAGAAAAACGGTGTATCCAGAGCGGTAAGCGGACCACATATGTGTGGGACGGCGACGTGCCGGCGGAAATCCGCGAATACCAGCACGGCCGGCTGAAAATGATCCGCCATCTGGTGTTTGACGGCTGGGAACTGGTGGCGCAGCAGACGCAACAGTTTACGCTCAATCTGGACAACCGGGTGGAACTGATGGCCGGGGAGGTGCAGACTCAATATGCGGTCAGCGCCCCGACCGGCGAGCCGCTGGCGCTGTTCGACCCGACGGGTAAACGGGTGTGGCGGCGACCGAAGCAGTCCCTGTACGGCCTGCGGCTGGGCGGACACGGCGAGAATCCCCAGCTTGACCCGGGCCTCAGATTTGCCGGGCAACTTTTTGATGAGGAAAGTGGTTTATTCTATAATCGGTTCCGCTATTATTTGCCGGAAGGGTGTTGTTACCTCAGCACCGATCCTTTGGGGTTAGCAGGAGGAGTAAATCCTTACAGTTACGCGCATAATCCGACGGGTTGGATCGATCCGTTCGGGTTAAATCCAAAAGATTTAGTAAGATATAAAATCCATGATACTGTGACTCCTAAACTAGGAGCGAGAGGAACAGCTATAAATAGAGCATGGGGTCAAGAAAGAACACTTATTACTGCTGGCGGTGGTTCTCGAAATTGGACAGATGCTGAGCGCCAAATCATTTTGAATACAAAAAGTAACCGAAAATTAGCCTCCATTATGTCTGAACGAGGATATACAGGACATCATATAAATAGTGTTAAGGGTAATGGTACACTAGGCCAAGCTTGGAAAGGTGATCCTAGAAATATTGTATTCCTACAAAATGCCAATCACCCTAGTGGTATTGATGAGCATTTATATAGCAATCAAGGACATAGAGGAAGTTATGATACTCCCGGTAGTGGGCGACTAATTGATCGCGAAGAAACTTCTAAACAGATAGTAAAAAAATGTGGTCGTTAACCATAAAGATTTTAAGGATATGATATGAGTGAACTAGAAAGAGCCTTAATAGAATTATCTAATGCCCATAAAAAATTTAACCTCCAAGGAAAATTTGAAGAAAATAATAGTGTTGAACTTAAATGGCCCAATTCGATTGAACATTCAGAAGAAATCGATTTTTTCCTCAACAAATTTGAACCTATTAATATTAAGATAGAAACAGGAATTACACCAATAACCTTTATTGAAATTGGAAAAATAGAACAAGCCCAATATGGATATCGTTGGATTAAAGATTCAGAAAGCATATTAGATAATCCTAAATGGTCTAAAAATCATCTAGTATTTATGGATGATTTTGGTGGTGGGAAACCTATTATTGCTATAACCGACATTAAAGGTACTCCTATTTATGCCAATTATGACGTTGGTGAACCATTTAAAATAGCTGATTCATTAGCTGATTTCTTTCTTTCTATAGCTAAATTAATTGAAATAGTTTATGGAAAATTTAATATTTTTGATATTGGTGATGATAATGACGACGATGAGCTTAGTTCAGAATTTATAGATATGATTACTAAAGAAATTAAACCAATAATAGGTTCAAATAATTTCGAGAGTTTTTTTGATTATTTTTATGGTTAATTTTTTGTCATAAATAATAAAAGGCAGGAAAGATCCGCCGTGATCTTCCGACCTTTTTATGATCTACCGTGGCACACACCCATTATAAACCCCAGGGCGCGAGCATACTTTTTTACCCCCCCCTTGAATGAACCGTAATTATATGATCTCATTCTCCTTATTTTTCTTTTTAATACTCGCCCATGAATCCGAACCAGACCCTGATTGAACATTTAACCGTTGTGAAAGAAACTCGTTCTGACATCAATCGTCAATACGAGCTGATTGATGTTATTTTTCTTGTCATCAGCGCCATTCTCGCTGGCGCTGAAGGTTGG
>NZ_CAWNWY010000071.1:0-5884 GCF_963878365.1 Photorhabdus sp. HUG-39
TGATGAAAAAGCGATGAGTTTATTTTTTCCCCTGAAAAAGCAAGAAAAAGTCATACACAATAAGGTCATTTATTGGTGAGTGCAAAATTGATCTTATTTTTTGTATTGAGAGTTTTTAGAGGTTCCCTTAATTCCGGTTTTGACTCCGGAATAGAGTGAACTCTTCTATTCTGACTTAATTTATAACTCGGTGGTTATTATGAAAAAACAGATGATTGAATGGGTAACTTTGGCGGGAAAAGGGGTGACTTTAGAACCTCTGACACACCAACGGCATGATGAGTTTTTACAGGCAATTGAAGAGGGTGAACTGCATAAATTGTGGTACACCAGTGTCCCTTCGCCAGCTGAGCTAGGTAACGAGATTGAACGCCATTTATTGCTACATGAAAAAGGTACTATGCTGCCTTTTGCGATTGTTGATCATCGAACAGGTAAAGCGGTTGGAATGACCACGTATATGAATATTGATTCTAATGCCCGCCGGTTGGAAATTGGTTATACCTGGTATGCTCGTTCTGTTCAGCGGACACATATTAATACGGAAGCAAAATATCTCTTATTGAAATACGCTTTTGAAGAATTGGGATGTATCGCAGTGGAGTTTCGCACTCATTTTTTTAATCATCAGAGTCGGAAGGCGATAGAGCGACTGGGCGCAAAACTTGATGGGATTCTGCGTAGTCATGCTGTATCTAAAGATGGCAGTATCAGGGATACTTGTGTTTACAGCATTATCAGTGGTGAATGGCCTGCGGTTAAAATACATCTTGAATGGCTGATGGTTAAACCGAGATAAGAATCATCTCAAAAATTAGGCCGTCCTGTGAAAGGTTGCGGCCTGATTCTGATTTAATTTGAAGGCAGAGAATGCTGCATTCCATTATCCAGTTCATCTAGTAATTGATAGCGGCGGCGATATTCTGCCCGCTTCTTACTGGCTATATCTTCAAGCGGTTTTCTTTCAATGAATAAGGGGAGATGGAAATCCTTATTTTTTCCCTTTTCTCCACCTAATGATTCCCAGAAAGAGTCGTAATCAGCGACTAATTTGTCTTTCTTTTTATGCCAATAGCGTAGACTCTTATAGATGTGAGTATCATTGCTAGCTGCCAGAATTTGCTGGCATTCAAAGTGGGCTGCGAGACGGCAAATGGATTCAATCAGTAAGCGTTTTGGAAATAATCCATAACAATCTTTCGTTGCATCGCGGATAATTTCAAGGGTTGCATCGCCTTTGGAACCTTGTAGTCCACCGATGAACAGTGTTTTTTTACCAGCAATAGTGAGTAGTGTGAAAGCGCATCTTGCCAAGGTTTTATTATCTTCTGTTGTAATAAATAGAGTAAGCTCACCTTCTTTATTAAAGCAGTCCATAGAATCTAGACAAATAGTGTAAGTTCCACTCTTACCATTGATAACCGCTAATGGATATGCATTGGAACGAAATATTTTATTAACAATAGACTGATTTAACCCAGTAAATAATAGCTGGTAATGTTCATTTATTGCACGTAACGTCTGCCCTCTATTGAAGTTAATACTTAGATAAGGGCGATGTAATTTAGAAGGTAAACAAGGTTGTTTCTTCAAAATATCCAGATAGAACGGCGTATTAACTATCTGGTTTAATAGTTTTAGTGTCGATATTGGCATCAGAGCGCTACGTAAGGCAAATTTAGTGCGATTCTGGGCAGAATACCAATGAGGGCTAGGGCTAATTTTTTTTCCGACTAAATCTGTGAACAGCCGAATTCCTGAACTGGCAGGTTGATACATATATTTCATTTATTTCATTTCTTTATCTAGTTCTAAAAAATAACTGGAGGGAAGAGGACTTGTAAGCCGTGAGTATACTCCTTTGATATTAAACAAAACTTCAACAGATGTTTATTTATGTTTTTTTAAGATAAAAAATCAACAGCTGTTTAATGAATGTTTAGTTATTAAGGGGATTTTATCGTGTTTGTTTATTATTTGTTTAGTTTTCTGTGATGTTTTTTGTTGTAAAAGCACATCCAGAAAGATGAGAGAAACGGCTATAACTTGGTGTGATACCCGAGCTCATGATCTGTAACAAATTTAGCAGGTGAGTATCGACGATAAATGATTAATGTTGGATATATTATTTTTTGAATCCATTTAATTAAAACATTAATAATTATTCTATTAATTTGTTTTATTTTTACATTAATGTCAGAATGGATGAAATATTTTTATTTTGTGATTTATATTATATTTTTATGAAAAAATTTTCTTATTCTTGCAAAGTTAATTTGGTACTTGCAGAATATGGATTATATTTTTATTATTAATTAAAATTTATGATTTTATACCCAATGGATTTCAAGATGGATCGCGACGGCAAGGGAGCGAATCCCCGGGAGCATAGATAACGATGTGACCGGGGTGAGTGAGTGCAGCCAACAAAGAGGCAACTTGAAAGATGACGGGTATATATGATTCAATTCACAGAAAGGCCATTAATAATGGATGAGATGCTTGTTCTTGTTGATAAACATGACAATCCCATTGGTTCAGCGGGAAAAGCTGATATTCATCAGAAAGGTATGTTACATCGGGCCTTTTCTATCTTTGTTTTTGATAATAAAGGAAATTTACTCTTACAGAAGCGAGCGGCAACCAAATATCATTCAGCCGGACTTTGGACCAATAGCTGTTGTGGTCACCCTAGGGTTGGTGAAGCTCTGGAGGCCGCTGCACATCGGCGTCTTGGCGAAGAGATGGGTTTTGATTGTCCATTGAAAAAGGTTTCGTCATTTATTTATCACGCGATACTTCCTAATGATTTGATTGAATACGAGTATGATCATGTTTTTATTGGACGCTTTGATAAAGAACCGATAATTAACTTTGACGAAGTGTCCGATTATAAATGGGTTAATCCTCTGAAATTGAGGGAGCTAATTAATAATGCTCCTGATGTATATACGGTTTGGTTCAAAAAAATTATTAATGGACTTTCGTATCAAGATATTGAGGGGTGGCAAAGGCTGATTTGATAACAATGTAATTTATCGGTAGCCATAGCATTGGATTAATTAGATATGAATATCTCATTGAAATTTTCCAATACGCCGCAAATCCTGACAAATTAAGGGTGGCTATCGGGGATGCGGGCTGGACTTCCTCATGAAACTGGGATACAAAGCCGTAGCGGCGGGGGTCCATCTGGTCAAACTGGATCAGTGATTCGCCAGCTCGAAAACCTGTCATTGCTGCGGTCACAAAGTGCCGGAAATGCCGCTGCGTAAGCGGATCTGGCAATGCCCGGTTTGTCATGTCGAACATGACCGCGATATCAATGAGGCGATCAACATCCAGCGCAAGGGCACAGCAGCATTTACACACCTGTAGTTTGGGGGGAATCCAGCGAATCAGTGTCATGCAATTGATGTTAGACACGTTTGTAGTAAAGGAGTTGGCTGAACTGACAGCCAGTCATACACACCATAATACGGGTACATTGGAGAACGCCAGAGTCATAAGGAACACGGCCTATAAATCCGATGGATTGAAACAGAAATATTCGCCTGTGATTGGGTGAATATCATCCCATTTGTATGAGCTTTTTTACGCTATGACATAGGTTGATAACACCTTTTTTAAGGTGTAGACTGATTGTGTTAGCAGGAGAATGTCGCGCTGGAACCGAGGCTACCAATCTCGTATAGCACAAAGACAAACCGCTCTATCCAAGGGTAAAAATAAAAAACCAACCTCACCAGTTGGTTTTTTATTTTTATCTACTCATCATTTTAATTGATTGAATCATTTGAAAATAAACCTATAATCAACGGCTGTTAGTTTGGGGTAGCGTTCTGACCTGTGTATCTCTGACGCAAGTTTTTTTAAGTCCTGGCTGAGTACAGGTGGTGCTGATTCAGTGCCTCGGTCAGAGCGCGATATTCTCCTGCTAACACAGATGAGGGCCAGTCGGACAGGCAGCGTAAAGGCAATGGCTGGTTAAGTCGTGCTCCTAACTGGAGCAAACGGGTGAAAGCATTTATTGACATTGCTATCATCGTTCTCAAAGCGTTAATCGTGCTTTTAGAGCTGATCCGTGCATTTCTGAAATAGATAACGGAAACGTAGCTAAGGCCATCGGGGTAACCTCCCGGTGGCCTTTAACATTTACCGCCTTTGATCAAGCAAGCCACTCTTGTTTAAGTAGCTCAATATACTGATCTAAAAGCTTAAATTTGGTCATCCCGACTGGACTTGAACCCGTGTTCAAGCGGTTATTGCTCCGGTAGTATGGGAGGATAGCCAACAGATTAGTGTAGTTTACCGCGAGTCATACACATAATAACATTGGGACGCCTTTTTAAATGCGGTATCAATCAACGCTACGGGTTCGTGTTCTGATGATCTGAAATACAATTATCTCGCCCGCAACATGTGGGCTTTTTTATACTTTCATAGAGCTTGAATACAATTCTGATATTAAAAAATGGGCAATGAGTGTAATAAAAAACTGAAAATTTAGCGTGTTATATTAGTTTGACGGTTTAAAAATTGTCGTTACTTTTTCGGATATAGAAATAACTTATGTGATATCAGGATTGTTTGGTAAATCATTTCGGACGGTTCGTTTGATAGGCTGCTTATTTTCGTCAAAATACCGACTGGGCCATATCTCGGCAGGTGTGACACCAATTTCCTGAGCAAACTTCTTACCAGCTTACCAGCGTCCATGAACGCAAGGCTGCAAAACCTTGGTCACTGGATTTTGTCAATGACGAAATAAATGGGCTTATGGCGAAAACGGCACTACACCGCACCCGCCTGCACGCTTTGGATCAAAAGAGGATCACGAAGATAATTACAATGCAATGATATTAAAGGAAAAATTCTATTTTACGTGAAAAAGAAGATCACGAAAGGAAGCCGTGCTTTATCATAGAAATCAGATAGAGCGCGGCTTTACAGGATATACAGAACTGAAATTATTTTATCCTTTTGCATTACGACAAGGAGAAAGTGAAAGTATTAAAGTGTGCTTAATTCATTAATAAGCGCAGGATTACGTTCAAGCATCTTAAGTAGTTTCAGTGATGAACCAGAAGGAATGCGGCGGTGCTGTTCCCAGCTTTGAATTAGAGATGCAGAAACGCCAACAGCTTCGGCAAATTCACTTTGTTTTAAGCCAAAGGTTTCACGTAAGTTTTTTACATCAGGCAGGCGATGGTAATGGATATTTTCATCAGAAACAGAAAGTTCGCCTTTTTCAATTGCTACCATCTGATTCATGCTTTCAACCAGATCGTTAAAAAGTTTTTTGTCCATAGTCTCTCCTGTTGTATGAACATTGCCGCGTATCTGCGCGGTGTTAATTACTGTAATTTGTTACTGATGGCTTTAAGTACCTCTTTTTCTTTTGGAGTTAAGTCATCTTTTTTATCTTTAGGGTAAATCAAAAGGAGATAGAGCCTCCCAGTTTTGGTTATGGCATAGTAGATAATTCTTACTCCGCCACGTTTTCCTATCCTTTCTCGCTGCCAACGAATCTTTTTACATCCTCCAGTAGCGCTGATGGTATTACCCTGATCGTGATTCTTTAGTAAGTGCTCCTGTAATAGCCTAAATTCATCATCGGTTAACAGTTCTGCTCGTTCTCTACTAAATACGGGAGTTTCGATAAAAACCAGATATTCCATAAAAAACATCCTTGCCTATATATGGAAATATGATATTCGTACATGGTACGACAGTCAAGATCAAATCGTACTGGAGACTAGGCTGTGTCCCGCAATAGATTGAGATAGAATAATCCCCTGGCTCTGACTTTCGGAAAAAACCTGTTATGGCTCGTTACGACCTTCCTGATGAAGCATGGGAGTTACTGCTCCCCTTATTGCCC
>NZ_CAWNWY010000072.1:0-5092 GCF_963878365.1 Photorhabdus sp. HUG-39
GCTTCTGCTTTAGAATGCGCCTTAGCCATAGTCACTACTCCTATAGTTGCTGTGGTAAGCGGCGGTAACGGGTGCCAGCCCGTTATCCCCGCGCTAAATATCAACAGATTATCGCTTAATCACCTGCTTTATCTTGTCTTGTGTGATAGCCATATCCAGAAAATGACAAATCACTTCCTGATCTTCCGGCTTCAATGCATCGGCCTGTTTACACAACTCTTTTAGCCGCTTGTTTTTGATATCAAACTCCGGGGCGGCACTGCCTTTATCACCCAGTAACAGATGGTCAATACTGACCTCTAATATCTGCGCCAGCTTGATGATGTAATCAAACTGAGGCTTGGCTTTCCCTTGTTCCCAGCGCCCCACCATGCGGGGCTGAATATCTAACAGGTCAGCCAGTTTCAGTTGTGTTAACTGCCTTGATTTACGAATAGATGAGAGGTTTTTACCAAAATCAGTCATGGACAAACATAGCCAAGTTAGTTGTTTGTTCCACATGCTAAATCCCCTCCTGAAAATTAATTCTTGAAAGCATTCTAATGTCCTGTTTAAAATAGGTCAATATAGACCTTGACGTATTTTTTAAAGGATTAACGATATGGCCCGCATTCCCGAAGCCGAATTACAGCACCTGAAAGCCGCCGTCTCCTTAGTGGCCGTAGCGGAACAACAGGGACGACAGCTGGTTAAACGCGGCAAAGATTACGTGCTGCTGTGCCCGTTCCATGAGGAGAAAACCCCGTCAATGGTGCTGTCACCCGCCAAAAATCTGTATCACTGCTTCGGTTGTCATGCCGGCGGCTCCGTGCTGGACTGGGTGATGAAAACCGAGCGGCTCAGCCTGCGTCATGCCTGTGAACGGCTGCGAGGAGCACTGGGGGCCAACCCCGCCGTGGAAACGCTGCCGGCGGTTCCCTCCGTGGCAGAAGAAGCCGGACGGCAGGCATTATTAACCCGGGTGGTTGAGTTCTATCATCAGACTTTACTGACGTCCCCGGAGGTTCAGCAGTACCTGAAAAAACGCCGCCTCGACCATCCCGAACTGGTCAGCCACTTTAAACTCGGCTTTGCCAACCGCACGCTCGGCTACCGGCTGCCGGATAAAAAACTCAAAGCCGGGGCCGAAATCCGCTCTCAGCTTCAGGCAATCGGGTTACTGCGTGACAGCGGCCATGAACACTTCAGCGGCTCGTTAGTGGTGCCCGTTATCGGGATGCACGGCCAGATACACGAAATCTATGGCCGCAAAATCACAGACCGTCTGCGGGCAGGCACGCCGTTGCATCTGTATCTGCCGGGCGCGCATGGCGGCGTCTGGAATGAAGCGGGGCTGGCCGGTTCGGCCTCGGTTATTCTGTGTGAATCCCTGATTGATGCGATGTCCTTCTGGTGCGCGGGTTATCGCCATGTGACCTGTTCGTATGGGGTACACGGCTTCACCGACGCTCACCGGCAGGCGTTCCGACAGCACGGTGTCAGACAGGTGCATATTGCCTATGACAATGACAAAGCCGGCAATGAAGCCGCCGCCGCGCTGGCGGCAGCACTGCAACTGGCGGGGCTGGATGTCTGGCGGGTGGTATTCCCCGAAGGCCGCGATGCCAATCGGTTTAGCTGCGAGGTGGCGAACCCCGAAAACGCCTTCGGTCAGTTACTGGAGGCGGCACAATGGCTCGGTGAGCCGGCGAAAATGCCGCCGGCAGACCCAAATACTGCGGCGGTCGTGCCGGTCTCTTCGGCGGCATTAGTGCCCGAACCGGGCGTCGTGACCACGTTAGCAGAAAACGGGGATATCGTTATCCAGCAGGATGGGCAGGAATGGCGGCTGCGCGGCGTACCGCAGAAAATCGGGGCGGTGATGAAGGTCAATGTGCAGGTCGTGGATAAAAACAGCGGAGCGCTGTTTGTGGACAGCCTCGATATCCTGAGCGCCCGTGCCCGGGCGGGGTTCGTGCGTCAGGCCACTCAGGAGCTGGCCCTGCCGGAAACGCTGATTAAGCGTGAGCTGGGGCGGGTATTACTGGTGCTGGAGCAACGCTCGTGGGCCGCCGGAGAAACCGTTCAGGCGGGCAAATCCCTGAGTGCCGATGAACAGCAGACCGCGCTGGCCTTGTTGCAAGACCCGCAACTGGTCGGGCGCATCACGTCCGATTTAGCCGCCTGTGGCGTGGTCGGCGAATCCACCAATCTGCTGGCGGCCTATCTGGCGGCGGTGAGCCGTAAACTGCCCAAACCCTTAGCCGTCCTGATACAGAGCAGCAGCGCCGCCGGGAAATCGTCACTGATGGACGCCGTGCTGAACCTGATACCAAAAGAGGAACGCCTCCAGTACAGCGCTATGACCGGGCAAAGCCTGTTCTATCTGGGGGAAACCAATCTCCAGCATAAAATCCTTGCCATTGCCGAAGAAGAAGGGGTGCGGCAGGCCGCCTATGCGTTGAAGCTGTTGCAGTCGGACGGCGAGCTGACAATGGCGAGCACGGGCAAAGATGAAGCCACGGGCAATCTGGTGACCAAAAGCTACACGGTGAAAGGGCCGGTCATGCTGATGTTAACCACCACCGCCATTGATGTGGATGAAGAGTTATTAAATCGCTGTCTGGTGCTGACCGTGAATGAATCGCGTGAGCAGACCGAAGCCATCCATACGTTGCAGCGCCACAAACAAACCCTCGAAGGGTTACTGGCCGAGAACGAGCGGGACTATCTCACCGCGCTTCACCAGAACGCCCAGCGGTTGCTGAAACCGTTAAATGTGGTCAATCCGTATGCGCATCAGCTGACCTTTATGTCTGACAAAACCCGCACCCGCCGTGACCATATGAAGTACCTGACGCTCATCCAGAGCATTGCCCTGCTGCATCAGTACCAGCGGGAAATCAAGACCACCGAACATCGCGGCCGAAAGCTGGACTACATCGAAGTGACCCAGGACGATATCCGGCTCGCCAATCAGCTGGCGCACGAGATATTAGGCCGCACGCTCGATGAAATGCCGCCTCAGACGCGCAAGTTACTCATGCTGATACAGGCATGGATACGGGAAAGCCGCCAGCCGCGCCATGAAATGATTTTTACCCGCAAACAGTTGCGCGACACGGTGCAGTGGGGCGATACGCAACTGAAAATCCATCTCGCCCGGTTGGTTGAAATGGAATACCTGTTGTTGCACCGGCGCGGGCTGACGTTCGCCTATGAACTGCTGTTTGACGGTGAAGACCGTGATACTGCGCACTTGTGCGGCCTTATCGTGCCGTGACAGGACCGGTATGACTTGTTCCGGTCGGGGTAAAAGCATCAGCGGTCGCCCATCAGTCGGGGCATGGTCGGTGGGCGGTCGGATACACAAAATCAGCGCCAAGGCAGGCACCACAAGGCTTCATGGCAAAGCGGTCGGACAACATCAAAAAACACAGTTCCGTGAAGCGTAAATCAACACATCGTAATCCCATTCCTTATCACACAGACAGGAGCTTCTCATGGCATCAACGACACTCAGACAACACATCCAGCACTTCCTTGAACACCTCGACGCTCTGCGCTATACGCGGGAAACCCGGGCGCATTACCGGAGTAACCTGATGGAGTTCGTCCGCTGGTGTGACGAACGGGGGCTCACCACTGCGCAGCAGGTGAGCTTCGCCCAGCTGGAAAGCTGGCAACGGGGACTGGCTACGCAGAAAAATCGTCACGGTCGCCCCCTCACGGCCAGCACGCTCGTGAAAAAGCTGACCAGTGTGCGTAACCTGTTTAGCTGGCTGACGAAGCGGCAACACCTGCTGTATAACCCGGCGCGGGAACTGGAGTTGCCGCGCCCGGAACGGCGTTTACCGTGGGGCATGCTCAGTGAGCAGGAAACCCGTCACGTCCTGAGCCTGACCGACGATAATAACCCGCTGAGCGTGCGTGACCGCGCCGTGATGGAAACGCTGTGGAGCAGCGGCATCCGGCGTTCAGAAGTCCAGCGGTTGCAGGTCAGTGATGTGGACTTTGAACGCGGCATGCTGTTTGTCCGGCAGGGCAAAGGGCGCAAAGACCGGGTGGTGCCGTTCGGCGAATCGGCACAGCACTGGCTGCAACGTTACCTCAATGATGTCCGCCCGCGCCTGATATGGGGACCCGATCCGGGGTATCTGTTCGTGTCACAGCGAGGCAAAGCGCTCGCTGAGGGCACGATGACCCAGATAGTACGCAACGCCCTTCATCGCGCCGACATCGACAAACCCGGCGGCTGTCATCTGTTCCGGCACGGCATGGCGACGCAGATGTTAGAGAACGGCGCGGATACCCGGCACATCCAGGCGATATTAGGTCATGCGAGTCTGGACGCCACCCAAATCTATACGCGCGTAGCTATCGGTCACTTAAAAGCCGTGCATGAGCAGACCCACCCGGCAGAACGGCAGTCAAAGCAGGCCACGCCGCCAGACGACAAGCAGGCGGATAGCGCTAAGCCGGACAGCCCGAAGCCGGTCTGAACGCGCTGTGTTGCCGGACAATCTTAATGTTAGCCGGCCCTCTGTCAGTCTCGTGGGAAAGGTGAAAGGCAGACTGTGCGCGTCCCTGCGCACAGACTGCCTCCCTGCCTTCGGCGTGTCCGGCGGTAAATGGTGGCCGCCCGGCGCTAAGCCGTCGCGTCCTCTGTCAGCACCGTTGCCGGTCAGCCCCCAATGAACATAATGTGGCATTACACGAAAGCGGGCCTGAACAGCCCGCCAACGCGCAACGGCACATTATGTCGGCGCCGCCCACCCAAGGGCGCTGCGCGGTCACCTCAACAACGGTGCGCGGCTGGCCGCCGGGTGGGGCTTCTCAGCCCCAGAGGCGCACCGGGCTGCGCCCGCTGCTGTCAGTCGCGGTGCCAAAACCGGCCACCGCAGTCGCCGCCGTCCGTGGCGGCTCCGGTGTCAACATCCGCCTTAAGCCGTTGCCGGTCAGTCCGTCAAGGTCAACGGCCCTGAAAGCAGGCCAGCAAGCTGGCCGCAATTTATTGCCCCCACCCCAACCCCGCTGCACTGGCTGCGCCCGGTTCGCAGTCGCAAGCTCCTTGCTCATTCCCGTGCTCGCCATCTCCGCCCCGTGCAGCCCC
>NZ_CAWNWY010000073.1:0-4669 GCF_963878365.1 Photorhabdus sp. HUG-39
GCCACTGGCATTACACCCCGGCCTACAACGTGGCCTGCATTGAAGACACCCGCTGGGACGAGACGCGCTACGGCTACAATGCCAATGACCAGGTGGTGACCGCCCAGTTTGGCGGGCCGCGAGCCTGTGACGAACAGTTTGTGTATGATGCCGGCCAGCATCTGCATTACCAAAAACGGGTACCGGAACGGCTCAGTGAAGACCTGCGCCAGAGCTACCACACCCAGCAGGCGGGCAGAGTGATTCAGCACGGCGCCTGCACGTATCGCTACGATGAAAACGGGCGGCGGACAGAAAAAACCGAACAGCGCCGGGGCTACCGGCCGCGGACCTGGCGCTACCGCTGGGATGCGCAAGACCGGCTGACCGGGTTTATCAGCCCGGAAGGCACCCGCTGGCGTTATGGCTATGATGCCTTCGGGCGACGGATTAGCAAGCGGAAAGAGGAGGACACCGCCGGACCGCCGGTGAAACCGACCGCGATAATCGGCTATGATTACCTGTGGAGCGGGGAGCAGCTGATTGAAGAGACGCCGGTGTATGCGGATGGCACTGTCGGGTATGAACAGAGCATTCACTGGCTGTATGAGCCGGGCGCCCTCACGCCGCTGGCACGGCATGAAAAAGGTCAGCTATACTATGTGGTGAGTGATCACCAAGGAACGGTGCGGGAAATTCTGACCGAAGCCGGGGAGCTGATATGGGCCGGACGACTGCTCACCTGGGGCGAGCCGGAATGTTGGCCGGTGCTGACGGTCAATGACCCGCGGAATCTGACCTGTAATCTCAGGTTTTGTGGCCAATATGAAGACACGGAAAGCGGTTTATTTTATAATCGGCACCGTTATTACGAGAGTGATACAGGCCAGTACTTATCGCCGGATCCTTTGAATCTTAGTGGCGGATTTAACCCGTACAGCTATGTCCATGATCCGGTGAATTGGATTGATCCGTTCGGGTTAACTGGCTGTCCGGGGAATAAAGGGAAACCTCCGCACCCATATCAAGGAGTTAGAGATGCATCTGAATATTTGCAATCTATGGGAGTCGGCAGAAGTCAAAGAAAGCAGATCATTGACTCATTTGAACTGTCAGGAATGTCTGTACATAAAGCAGGTGATAGCCTTTATGGTGCACGCTTCCATGATTTTGGAAAAAGAGCCAGACCTGAAGGGCAGTATGTATTTGAAACGTTCACTCCACAAACGAATAGAAGTGGGTTGGCATTACCGCCTGATTGGAATGGAATGACAGGGATTCAACAGTTTCAAATAAAACCGGGAACGACAATCATAAAAGGTAAAGCAGCACCACAATATGATTTCGGCCCTCAATATACTGGCGGTGCAGAGCAAATATTTGTACTTGAGCCGTGGAAATATGGATCTCTAATGAAATGAAAACTTCTGGCAAAACATTTTTGATTGATGCTCTTCAATTAGTTCAGGATACAATTGAACTACATCAAAGTGGAAAGAATGCACCATTATCTATTAGTGCATTAACTCAAGTAAAAAAAGAGTTAGAGGAAATGATAAGGGTTATGAATCCCCAAGTTTACAAGCCATCATATCCAAGATTTATTATGGATTGGCCTGATGAAAATGGGGTGATATCAACCTTAATTGATGTTGCTTATTTTTACCAAAAAATAAGAAAAGTCTAATACAACTCAAAGCCGGAAAGATATTTCAAGACCTTCCGGCCTTCTGATGATCTATCCTGGCGTGCAGTTATGTCCACGATCCGGTCAATTGGATCGATCCTTTCGGGTTAACTCCATGTCCGGGCGCTAAGGAACCTAATTGGACAAATCATGGATACAAACATGTGCCTCCCAAAAATGCTTCTTGGAACGATATAGTCAAATCAACGAAATCTGGGCCCGCAAAATATAAACCAGAAATTAACATCGAAGCATTAGAGCGTTCTGTTTATAAAACTGGGCAACCAGTTACAAATGGTAAGCCTTGGAAAGTTCAAGATATGAGAGAAATTATCGGGGCTAGTGAAGGTAAACCAAGTCAATGGATAAGAGTTGAATATAGCGGCGGTACTATTCACGGACATCCAATATCTCTCAATGAATTTAGGAAACTGACAAAATAATGAACATTGATTTTTCAGAAAAAAGTGGGGTGATCATTTTTAATGACTTTTTTATTAGTGATGATATTCCACTTGAGAATCAACTTGATGAATTAAAAGAAGATATGTTGCAGGTAGAATTTCCTAATGGATATCTTTTAGACATTGGCTGGAGACCCTCATTCGAAATTAATGGACAGTTTAACCTGGCATTAATTAAAGATTTTAACTGGGAAAGTCCTGTTTATTTAGGTTCAGCAAAAAATTTATCTGAGTTAGAAGAAAAGATTCAATCAGCAATGCATAAATTATAGTTGATGAAATTTAATAGCCGGAAAGATCTTTCGAGATCTTCCGGCCTTTTCCGGGTAGTGAATCCGCCATGAAAGCAGATATCGGAAAAGGAATGAAAGTTTTCCACAGAAGTAATCATAATAATTATTCTGATGAAGTGCGAGGAAGAATAAGGGATATAAGAAACCAGTATTCTAATAATAGTATTAACGAGCGAGAAGCTAGAGATGCTATTAGAAAGCTTCAGATGGATATAAAAAATAAAATATGGTCTGGTCAAGTGTCTACAACCAAATGTGTGAGAGTAAATTAATGAATTATTATGTATTAATGAACGATTATAATTCTTCGCTAATGCCAAGATATCTTCATGCTATAGTAGATACCGAAAAGCAAATTAATGAAAAATGGGATTATGAAGGCTCCAAGCATGATATACCTTATTATCTATTAGATAAGGAATGCCCTAATCTTTTGTATTTATTATGTAATAAAAATATTGAAAAATTGGGGTTTAATTATTATCAACACAATATGGCTCATATCCTATCTGATAGATTTTTCTATATTATCAATGAGTTTAAATTAAGCGATCATGTTTAAAAAAATTAATTGCGACATCTATTAAAGATGGAAAAACTATCAATAACTCATTAAATTATCTTTTTTTACTGACAAAGAGTTATTTCTGAATGAAAAAAATTCAATATTGGAAAAAGATAAATATGGAAATTTAATTCCTCATAAATTATCTTTTCATAATGAATCATTCAATTATGATATTTTTTCAATACGGACTACTTTATTATCATGATTTATCTTTATTTCAGAAAAAGTAGCTAACAGATTAATTAAATAAAATATCAAAGGAACAAAACTAATTAAATTAGATGAAGTCTTGAATCACTATTGTGTAGATTTTAAGTACGACATTAAAGCTAATGTCAAAAAAGGGAAAATAAAATTACCCTAAGCTAATAGTAAAAAGCCGGAAAGATCCCTGTGATCTTTCAGACTTGTATTTTTATGTTTAAAACAAATAGCTTAAAGGGTTAGTATTATATATTAAATATATAATTTAAAATCACAAAAATATAAAATAAATAAGAAGATAAACAAAAGAATAATACAGAAAAATATAAGATTAATATTAAATATATACATAGGCTATATTTTAGCTATTTTATTCTGATTTCTCTCTGAAACAGCAAAAAGCCGGGATCGCTTCCGGCGTGCTTCTTTCTTACCGTGGTGAATGCCACGCCAAAGCCGACTGGTTAGTGCAATGGCAAGGCATCAAGGTAATCACGGATATACTGATGCAATGCTCTGGATAAAATAAATCTCAATCAATTAATACCATATCGAAACAAGTAGCTAACATCCAAAATATAACTAAAAAAGATATGGGGAATGGTAATATTATTAGATCCAAAGAGATGTATAACACTAATATTCAGGGGAAAGACGTAAATTAAAAAGTGAGACAAAGCATCTTTGATCTCTGGAGTAAAATTTTAGGATGATTTAATATAGGTGAGATAATAAATTTTTATATGGAACCTATTGAATTTTTTAAAAGCTCAGATTTTTTATCCGGTTCTATTGAAGAATTTAATGAATATGAAATTATTGATAATAAAGATAGGGCATTAAAGCTTCTTTTCGAACAAGACATACCAGGTAACTATATGGTTTGGAATGATTTTTTCTGATCGGGCATCTGAGTTTTATCTTCATGAGGATTATAAAAAAGCAGAAAAGGATATCCTTGATAGAATAAAAATATCTACTCAGGATCAAGTTAAAGAAAATATGAGAAAAAGAAAATGATATCTTATAAGAAAGAAACAAGGGTTAGTTGATAACATAGAATACGATAACTTTCTAAATGAAGTAAATGACGAATATAATGACAGATTAAATATGATAAGCATTTATCGATATTTATTTTCTTTTAATCAAAACGCTAAATTAGAAGAAATATTTTCTATATTTAAAAAAGGAATTATGCCGTGCGGTATAAAAAAAGATAAAAAGACATGAGTTATTTTCAATCCTATTCTTTTGAAGAATAGTGAATAAAGAGAGAGAGAACAGAGTCTGATGCTGGCCTACGGGGATTAGCATCAGAAAGGGCTGCTGGCGGATATGGGGCTTTATCAGGGCGCGGCGGTCGGCCCGTATGTGGAAAACACCTACCTGCAACTGCTGTCTCAGCGCTTCCTGCCCGCCTTAATGAACGGCCTGCTGGATGACCTGAACCGGGCGCCGAAAGGCAGCGAAG
>NZ_CAWNWY010000074.1:0-4354 GCF_963878365.1 Photorhabdus sp. HUG-39
CCTACCATGCCAGCAATCTGCCGCCGGGGGACCTGCCCGGCAGCAAAACCCAGATGGCCTTGCGCTCCAAAACCCATAAAGGGGACGGCTACAACGAGCTGCGCTTCGAGGATGCCAAAGGCAGTGAGGAACTGGCGCTGCACGCCCAGCGGGACATGCACACCGTGGTGAAACACGACCAGACCCTGGTGGTGGAAACCGGCAACCGCCAGGTGGCGGTGAAGAGCGGCGATGAACAGACCCGCATTGAACAGGGCAGCCTCACCGAAACCATCTGCCGGCTGCGCAGCACCGAAGCCAATCAGGTGCAGGTCAAGGCCAGCGCCGGTAAAGCCGGCGAGGGCACGCAACTGTACACCGCCAGCGACAACATCACCCTCACCGTCGGGGCAGGCAAGATTGAGATGACCAAAGAGCACATCACTCTCACCTTTGGCGGCTCAGTCATTACCCTGAACGCCGACGGGGTGTCGGTTAACGGCAGCAAAATCGGCCTGAATAACTAATCTGACCTGAATAACGGCCCCGGCTGCCCGCCGGGCGCCCTGAACACGCACCCGGAGAACCCGATGACGCAGGAAAATACCTTCATCCCTTTTCACTTTAACGCCGGCACCCTCAACGTGCCCCGCGACTGGCGGGATGTCAGCATGCTGGTGCTCACCAGCCCCGATGACAACAACGGCAGCAGCTTTACCCTGTCCCGCGACACCCTGCCCTGGGGCCTCGACTTCCCTCAGTTTGCCGAGCGCGAAATCACGTCCCTCAGTCAGCAGCTGAAAGACTGGCAGCTTATCGCCCAGGAACCCGGCCAGCTCAATGGCGGCGACACCCTGACCGCCGAGTTCACCTGGGACTCCCCGCAGGGCCCCCTGCATCAGCTGATGATGATGCTCAGCCTGCCACACCAGGTGCTCATTCTGACCGGCACCTGCAACGGCGCCATGACCCCGGCTCAGCGCGCGCAGATGCTGGCCATCATGACCTCGTTTCAAGCCCGTCCGGGTGAAGAACCTTAACCGCCGGGAGTCGTCATGAGCCTATTACAAAATGTCTGGGCGGGCGCCGGCGCCGCCCGACGGCAAACAGCCCCCGGTCCCGAGGCCGCCGCCCCGGCTAAACCCTCACAACCCACGCCGCCGCCCCGAACCACCAGGACGACATCGGGTTCCGATAAGGCGCTGGCCTTTCTGGAAAGCGAGGCGTTCAGCCAGGCTTCTCTGGGGGCGGCCGGGGCTTATGCCGCAGCCACCGGCGCGGCCGCCCCCTTTGCCGCCGGCCTGGCCGCCGGGGCCGTCGGCGCGTCTGCCGGCAGTTATGTCGGCGATAAAATCGGCCACCAAATCGCCCGCGCGATGGGCATGCAGACCGTCTCCACCGAGGGGAGCGCGCCCGCCCGGCTCGGGGACGCGATTGCCCACCAGAATAAAAGCGCCGGGTTATGGGGCGCGCTGGGCGGCGTCTTGCTGGGGGCCGTCGTGGCGGTGGCCGCCGGCGCGTTTGTGATAGCGACGGCGGGCGTCGGCGCCGCTATCCTTGCCGGCGCGGCGGCCGGATTAGCCGGCGGCTTTGTCGGCGGCGCGGTAGCCGGTATCGGGGCCGCTATCGGGCAATACGGCCAGAATAAAGGCACCATTATTGAAGGCTCGCCCAATGTCTTTTTTGAAGGCAAACCGGTGGCCCGGGCCGGCGATAAAATTGCGTGCAGCGACCACCCCGGCCCGGCAGTGATTGCCGAAGGCGCCAAAACGGTGTTTGCCAACGGCAAGCCCATTGCCCGGCTGGGCCACCGCACCACCTGCGATGCCAATATCAACAGCGGCGCGGCGTCCATTGCCCTCACCCAGGAGACCGAAGGCGTCTATGACATCATGGTCAGCAGCGACCGGGCCTTACACTGGGCCGTGGTGCTGGCCGGCCTCCTCCCCCTGCCCAGAGGGAACAAAAACCGCCCCCATGAATCGCCCCCCGCCCCGTCGGTGAAAAAAACCGGCTGTAACAGTCAGCTCTGTAGCAAAGCCGGCGAGCCGGTAGACGTGGCGACCGGCGACTTCCTACAGGTCTGGCCGGTGCTGGCCCTGCCGGGGGTATTGCCGCTGACCCTGAACCGGACTTACCGCTCCACCGCCGCCCTGGCCGGGCTGTTCGGCCCCAAATGGGCCGACGACTGGTCGCAGCACCTGCGCCGCGACGGCGAGGAAACCCATTTCACCGACGGCGAGGGGGTGATTTACACTTTCCATACCCCGGCGGAAAACGTCTTCTCAGTCAACCTCCATGCCGGGCATTACCTGCTGTACGGGCAACTGAGCGGCGAACTGCGCCTGTTTAACCGCCGTACTCAGCAGATACTGAGTTTTACCGAGGTGCAGGGGGATAAACGCCGCCTGTCCCTGATAGAGGACCGCAACGGCAACCAGACCGTCTTTCATTACGATGAACACCACCGCCTGACCCGCCTGGTCCATGCCGACACCACGACCCTGGCGCTGCACTACGAACACCAGCAGCTCACGGCCATTGACTGGCTGCACGCCGCACAGCGCCAGCGGCTGGTGACCTGCCGCTATGATAACCCAGGGTATCTGGCGGAATGTGACACCTTTCAGTTTCACCACCTGTGGCATGAATACACGCCGCAGGGGAACATGACCCGCTGGCATGACACCGATAAAACCGATGTCACCGTGCACTATGACAAAGCGGGCCGGGTGACGGCCACCACCACCCCGCAGGGATACTGGCAGGACCGTTTTGCATACGATGACGACCATAACATCACCACCTATTTCGATGCCGAAGGCGGCTGTACCCGCTACCACTATAACGCCGACGGCTTAGTGACCCGCCAGGTCGACCCGCTCGGCCATGAAACCCGGACCGAATGGGATTTCAGTCACAAAGTCGCCGAAACCGACCCGCTGGGCCGGACCACGGCGTATGAGTATAGCCCTTACGGCGAGCTGACCGGCTGGCTGTCACCCATCGGGGACCTCACCGCTTACGATTACAATGAATACGGCCAGCTGACCCAGGTCACTCAGCCGGATGGCGCCCGCTGGCGGCTGCATTACAGCGAACAGGGCAACCTGGACAGCGTTATCGACCCCCAGGGGCGGGTGGAAGAGACCCGTTACGGCCCGCGCGGGGAAATCCTGCGCCAGGTCCTGCCCGACGGCCGCGCCTGGCGCTACGGCTATGAACGGCAGCAGCTCAGTGAAATTCAGGCCCCGGACGGCGCCCTGACCCGGTTTAACACCGACGGCCTGGGCCGGCTGCTGCGGGTCACCGACGCGTTACATCAGCAGACCGACTACCACCACAGCCCGTTTCACGCCAGCCCGGCGGGCAGCGTCAGCGAGATTTGCTTGCCGGACGGCCTCCGGCAGACCATTGACTACGACAGCGAGCGCCGGGTCTCGGCGGTGACTGACGGGGAAGGCCGGACCACCCGCTATACCTATGACGCCTTCGACCGGCTCAGCCACCTCACCCGCCCGGATGGCACGGCCCTGACCTTTGGCTACGACCGACTGACCCGCCTGAAAACCGTGACCAACGAAACCGGTGAAACTTACCATTACACCCGTGACCCAGCCGGCCGGGTGATTAGCGAAACCGATTTTACCGGCCGGACCATTCATTATCAGTATGACGCCGCCGGACGCCGCCTGACTGCCCGTTACCCCAATCACCAGCTGCTGCGCTGGTGTTACACCGACGACGACCGCCTGACCCGCCAGGAAGCGTGGCAGGAAGAGGATGACCGGTGCGCGTTACACGCCGTCACCACCTACGACCACGACGCGCAGGGACGACTGGTCCGGGCCACTAACCCGGACGCGGTGGTGGCGTTTGCATACGATGAGGCCGGCCGCCTGACCCAAGAGACAATTAACGGGCGTGTCGTCAGCCATCAGTGGGACCCTATGAGCGGCCTGCCCACCGGCCGCCAGGTGGACACCCAGCCCGCGGTCAGCTGGTACTACGGCCTTAACGGCCGGCTGATGCAGTGGCAGCTTGACGGCCATGCTCCGTTGCAGATGCAGCATGACGGGCTGGGCCGGGAAATCGCGCGGGAAAGCGCCGCCGGTTTTATCCAGTCACAGGCTTACACCCCGGTCGGGCTGCTGGCCCATCAGACCGCCGGCCGCAGCTCCGACTGGTTCAAACAGACGCTGTACGAGGCCGACCCGCATTTCCCGCCGCGGGGCAGCGCGGTCACCCGCCACTGGCATTACACCCCGGCCTACAACGTGGCCTGCATTGAAGACACCCGCTGGGACGAGACGCGCTACGGCTACAATGCCAATGACCAGGTGGTGACCGCCCAGTTTGGCGGGCCGCGAGCCTG
>NZ_CAWNWY010000075.1:0-3612 GCF_963878365.1 Photorhabdus sp. HUG-39
TCTGAGAAATGTTCAGTAAAAATATCAAAGCACATGGTTTTTGCTCTCAAAAAGAGAGTATGAGATCATAACTATTACCGTCGGTCAAATCTGATTTTTTTAACAAAATATTCACGATCTTGCCCTGTCAGAATAATCAGCATAAAAAGATAGATATTCATTCACTTCAGGTGGCTGAGTATCATCCCGCTGGCGTTGATCCCGTTTTTTGTGGCGTACGGAATAAAGCGATAACCGCGATGTCTGTCGCCCTCACAAATTTCCTGAACAGTTCAATCGACGATATCGCGGGGGTGATTGGTATCGGAGGCTCAGGCGGAACAGCGCTGATTACTCCGGCTATGCAAAGCCTGCCGATCGGTTTGCCTAAAATCATGGTATCAACGATGGCGTCAGGGAATGTCTCGGCCTACGTTAGGGACAGCGATATTGCCATGCTGTATACGGTAACCGATCTCAACGGACTCAACCGTATTTCTCGTGCAGTATTGTCTAATGCTGCAAATATGATGGCGGGCTCTGTCAATTATTTTACGCCATTGGCTGATATTCATAAACCCGCTTTAGGGTTGACGATGTTTGGTATAACGACTCCATGCATTAATCAGCTCACTACTGAGTTAAATGCTCAATACGATTGCCTGGCTTTTCATGCTACCGGCAATGGTGGAACAAGCATGGAGAAATTGGCTAAGGACGGCAAATTGGTTTGTGTTTTAGATATTACATTAACAGAAATTTCCGATCTGTTATTTGGGGGGGTTTTGGGTTGTCCTGACACACGCTTAGATGTCATTGCAAAAAAAAGCATTCCGTGGATCGGCAGTGCTGGTGCTTTGGACATAGTTAACTTTGGTGCAAAAGACACGATCCCAGAACGCTACAGCAACAGGCTGTTTTTTGAGCATAACTCTCAGGTGACATTGATGCGAACGACACCTGAAGAAAACTATCAGCTTGGTATCTGGATAGGGAACAAACTTAATAAGTGTGATGGACCTATTCGATTCATTATTCCGGAAGGCGGATTCTCTGCGCTAGATTGCCCTGAACAACCTTTTTATTTACCTGCATCAACACAGGCTTTCTGTCATGGACTAAAAAAAACAATAAAACAAACAAAATTGCGAAAAGTTATAAAAACACCTTTTCACATAAATTCACCACAATTTTGTACTCTTGTAATACAACAACTCAAGGAAATTATAGAACACCAGGGAATCTCTTATGAAGAAAAAATATAATCAGATTATTGAAACTCTAAAACAAAAAGTCGAACGTAACGAAACTATTATTGGGGCGAGTGCAGGTAGTGGTCTTTCGGCGCGTTGCGAAGAAGCAGGAGGGGCAGACCTCATTATCGTATATAATTCTGGACGCTTCAGAATGGCTGGCAGAGGATCATTGGCCGGATTAATGCCATACGGTAATGCAAATGAAATTGTCAGAGAAATGGGTAATGAAATATTGCCGATAGTTAAGGAAACACCTGTATTGGCGGGTGTCTGCGGTACTGATCCATTCTGTAATTTATCTCTTTTCCTGGATGAACTGAAGGCACAAGGTTTTGCTGGTATTCAGAACTTCCCAACAGTAGGACTGATTGATGGAAAGTTCAGAAAAAACCTGGAAGAAACAGGCATGGGCTATGCACTGGAGGTTAAGCTAATCCGCCTGGCACATGAAAAAGGAATGATTACCACTCCTTATGTTTTCAATGCAAAAGAGGCTGAGGCTATGGCACAAGCAGGTGCTGATATCATTGTTGTACATCTGGGGCTAACCACTGGCGGTGATATTAGTGCTAATACATCATATGATCTGAAATCTTGTATACCAATCATTAACGCTTGTGCTTCGGCAGCTAAAACTATCCGAAATGACATTATTACGCTATGTCACGGCGGCCCAATTTTGGAACCGGAAGATGTCGCCTATATTATGGCTCATTGTCCCAATTGTCATGGGTTCTATGGCGCCAGTTCAATGGAGCGTTTGCCAACAGAACAAGCCATCAAACACACGATCCAGAAATTTAAAGAAATTAATCGGGGTTAGTGAGAGTTATACTTAAGCTATGTGGAAACTTAGTACCACAACCGTAATATCTGTTACGTTATGATGACGCATTGTTTTCTTTTCCTCAAAATATGGAAAGGTGCCCAATATGCCATACCCAGCCAACATATGCCTGTCTGGCTCCCTTATTTCATCCTACCAGGCCGCAACAACTCAGCCTCACTTGTCTCCGGGGCTTACTCAGCAATGTTAACGAAAAAATGTCTGAACAGAAGCCCCTGCCGCATCACGCTGGGTTGCTGATCAGGGGCAATCAGCAAACTGCTGGAGCCGCTGTATAAGACACTACGTCGGTATGCCAGGAAAAGTGCACGGTGACGACATCCCGGTACCACCTCAGACCCTAGGAAGGGGAAAAATCAACCCGATGAGTATCGACAATATCGAATACCCTGTCAGCGATAATTTATGCCTTTAAACCGGAAAACCATCCAAAAATTTTCCGGTTTCATTTGAAAAAACTATTTTATTTCGTTTTTCAAAGCCCTACGGTGACATTCACCACTCGCTTTTTCATGCAAAGTAAACAACATCGGTAATAGAGAACTCAACGCCTCTAGGCTATGCCCGAGCTGACACAAACTCTCTGGCGTAAATTCATGGATGTTATTACTGGCAAACGACAACATTGAGTCACCAAGAAAAGTTACACCATGACACATGCCCATAGTATTTTCTTTGGATGATTCAATTAACTGACACAGTACAGTATCGCTAATACATGAAAAATCCAATGATGCAATCGCATCCGACATGCCAGACCATAGGATATTCACATCAGATATATCACCGTCGTCGGGAGTATCAGGGACGCTACTGTGCATAATATTGCTTCCCAATTGGTTTACAAAAAATTAAAACCAAAGAAAAGTCTGTAAGCGCGGTATGTACTTCGGTTTCTACATTAGATTGTGCGTTAAATGTATAACGCTTTGAGTATGAGGATATGTTACTATTCATATTAGCCATACATTAGTTCTTGTAATGTTGTGGTTAGACGCTCTGATTGTGTTGCAGCACTTTCAGAGCGTTGCTTTTATGGTTCCTATAACTGTCACCATATTCTTTCGCCTGGAGATCAAGATCTCTTCCTCCTTTTCTGGTAACGGGAAGGCCAGATTTCATCAGGCTTCTGTCCCAGTGCGTTTGCAATAATTGTTTCACCTTTACACCAAGGTCTTTGCAAGGCATTAGATAACGTTGACGATGCCAGCCCTGCTTCTCTAGAAACAGCCGCCAATGACGTTCCTTTCTTTTTCAACGCGGCGATAATATCTGCCGAATGCCAATCTTTTTTCTCCACAAGAATTCTCCAATAAGATATATTTCGTGCTACATACAATTTTGATGGCACGTTTTACTTCAATTTGTATTTCAAACAGGGAACCTCTAAAAACTTTTCACAACCACAAAATTGAGTAAAATGTAGGCACAGTACATCTCTGCAAGGTAGCGCTGTCATGATACCGCCTCGTTCTGCTTTAAAAAAAGACAAGCTGGCATCCGAATATCACCGTCGAAAAATCGATGAAT
>NZ_CAWNWY010000076.1:0-3183 GCF_963878365.1 Photorhabdus sp. HUG-39
TCACTGCCTTTGGCATCCTCGAAGCGCAGCTCGTTGTAGCCGTCCCCTTTATGGGTTTTGGAGCGCAAGGCCATCTGGGTTTTGCTGCCGGGCAGGTCCCCCGGCGGCAGATTGCTGGCATGGTAGGCGCGTCCGGTGACAATCGGCTGGTCCGGGTCGCCGTTAAGAAAGTCCACCACCACCTCCTGCCCGATACGCGGTATCGCCAGCATGCCCCAGCCCTGCCCGGCCCAGGGCTGGGTCACCCGTATCCAGCAGGAGCTGCTGTCGTTGTTCCGGCCGTAGCGGTCCCAGAGAAATTGCAGCCGGATACGGCCGTAGCGGTCGCAGTAGATTTCTTCGCCCGCCGGGCCCACGACTTTGGCAATCTGCGGGCCCTCCATCGCCGGTTTGGGTAACGGGGCCGGGCGCCAGTGCTGATTATCAGCAATGAAGGTAAAGTCGTTGCGCATCACGGTGCCGCTCTCTCCGGCGGCCTGTTCCAGCGCCTGCGGCTGACTGCCATGATGGGTGACGCCGACCAGCTGCCAGAGCCGGTTGAGGTCGTCCCGGGGATGGCCGGTCAGGGTGAACAGCACGCCGGGCTGCATCGTCGCGGCATTACTTTCACCGTCACCGGTCAGGGCATTGTTGCGCAGCGCTTCCAGCCGGTAGCGGGTGAAGTCGGCGCCGTGCTGTTCGTCTTTGAAGCGGCCGGGAAAATCGAAGTGTTCATAGCCGGTATGCTGGAGGTCCTGTTCCCGCATCTGATGACGGAACTCCGCCGCCCAGGCCGGGTTTTTGAAGGTGTAATCTTTGAGCTCGACCACCGCCGGCCGTACCTGCGCCTGGCGGGTCAGCCGGGTAATGCACAGCTGCTGGGCCTGTTCAGCGTCGTCGGGGTGATAGGGCAGCACCGGGCCGTTGACCACGGCGCCCGCATCGTCGGCAAACACCAGGGTGTTTTTATGGCCGGTGAATTCAAAGAAGTAAAAAATCCCCTCTTCGGCGGTCAGGCGTTGCAGAAAGTCAAAATCGGTTTCGCGGTACTGGACGCAGAACTCCCGTTCCGGGTGGGGGTTGCGCAGGCTGAACGCCACATCCCGCACGCCGTTCTCTTTGAGCAGGGTGGTGAGGATGGTTTTGATATCCTGCTGCTGAAAAATCCGGGCATTCTGGCGCAGGGTGGCGCGCCACATATCGGGCCGGATAGTCATGTCATAGCGGGTCTGATGTTTGCCGGTATTGCCCTGGACAAAACTGGCGACCATGCCGGTGACGGTACGCTCGACGTTGCCGGCGCGCAGAATGGTCAGGGTGGCGGGCTGGTCGAGGACGGCGGCGAAATCAATCGCCGGGTCGGCACTGGCTAAACTGACCGCCAGCGTGAACGGGGTGGAGAGGGCTTCGTGCAGGGTAAAGCCGGCCACCACGAAGGTGTGCGGCGGCAGGCCGCCGGCGGTGAGGGTAAACTGTAAGCCGCCGGCGCGTTGCGGACTCAGCCGGTCAGCGATTTGCTGAGCGAGGCTGGCGGCGCCGGCGGTTTTTTTCTGGAATGACATATAAGGGTTCCTTCTCTGAATTTACGGGCGGAGCGGCTCGGGGAGCGCGGTCAGCCCGGCGGCTTTTTGCAACGCGTCATACTGGCTGAGCAGGGCGTTAAAACGGTCGTCGGTCTTTTTTATCAGCGCCGGTGAGACGGGCTGTCCCTGTTCGACGGCGGCGGAAAGCTGGCGCAGCAGCTCTTCCAGCGGGATATCACGGTGGTGGCTGTGCTGGATTTGGTAAATCGCCGTTTTCAGGTAAGAGAGGGTGAAACTGCCCCGGTTGCGCTCCTGCTCTAGGATGTTGTCCGCCAGTAACTGGAGCTGATGCCGGGTCTGCTGCCAGCTGCCGGAGACCGGCGCGTTTTCCCGCCGGATGGACTGTAACTGCTGCCAGCGCTGCGTTTCCTGCTGCTGCCGGCGGTCCTGCGGCCAGGTTTTTTGTGCCCTGTCGGTCAGCTGCTCAGCCTGTTGCAGCACCACCAGCGGGGAGGTGTCCGCCAGCCGGGTTAACTGCTGCGCATAAGTTTGCAGGTCGGGGTGGTACAGCCAGGCCAGCCTGGCCCCGTCCGGGGTGTCGGTCAGGGCGGTGAGCTGCTGTTGCAGCGGCCGGTAAAGGCCCAGCCAGCTGCCGGTCAGGACAAACGCCCCCAGTAAGAGACCCAGGCCGAACCCCTGTAGTGCGCTCATCGGCCGCGGGGGCGGCGCAGGGAAACGGACCTGGACTTTGGGCTGACGGCGGTCGTATTCCGCGTCGCCGCCGGGGTCCGGTTCAGACGGCGCCGGCGCGGTGGTCTCGGCCAGGTAAACCAGCGGCGGCATCTGCACGGGTTTGGCCGCGGGGTTGGGCAGGATACGGGGCTGTTCCAGTTTTTTGGCGGTGTTCTGGAAGAACCACAACAGGTTGTCGACCTTCGGCAGGCGTTTCAGCTCGGACTGCTGGAGCCGGTCGACTATCAGCTGTAAGGCCCGCTCGGCCCGGTAAATCATCCGCAGGTCACGGGCGGTGTAATCGTGCTGGCGTAAGGCGTGGCCGCTGCGGGTGTTAAACCAGTCCAGCAGGTCGGCGCGGACCGCCGGCTGCGGCGGCCACAGTTCATCCCACTGGCTGACCATCACCCCGGCCAGCAGCTCACAGCCTTCGGTAAACCCCGCCAGGCCGCTGAGCTGCATCCGGGCCAGGGTGTAGTAAATCGCGCTCTGCAAATCGACGCCGTGGGTGCGAAACAGCGTCAGGGCCAGGGATTCGATAAGCGGCCAGTTCACTGCCGGCTGAGACGGGTGGTTGATTTTGTTGATTTCCTCGCGGATGGCGGTGAACGCCGGCAGATGCATCGGGTTACTGCCGGCGCGGATAATCAGGTTTTCAGGGTGTTCACGCATGGCCGTTCATCCTTTCACCTGCCTCCGCCGGCGCGGAGGACAGGGGGGGTTGATTTTGCATTAATAAAAAGTTTGCCATTAATACAGGGTGTCAGGCAGTCTGAACTGACTGAACAGGCCGCCGGCAAACGGGTTGTCGGATTCATCCACGTAGATACGGTAGGTCATGTCGCCGCCGTCCACGGTGAACCGCACATCAAACGCATCCTGACGCACATTAGTCAGTTTGCCGCTGTTAATCAGGCGCAGCTGGGCCCACGGGCCGGTGAAGCTGATG
>NZ_CAWNWY010000077.1:0-3228 GCF_963878365.1 Photorhabdus sp. HUG-39
ATTCATCGATTTTTCGACGGTGATATTCGGATGCCAGCTTGTCTTTTTTTAAAGCAGAACGAGGCGGTATCATGACAGCGCTACCTTGCAGAGATGTACTGTGCCTACATTTTACTCAATTTTGTGGTTGTGAAAAGTTTTTAGAGGTTCCCAGAGGTTGGAATAGCCAATAGCCTGAATAAACAGGTCGTTCATACAATGGTTTTGTTGATGTTTGAATTAGGATATTGAAAGAGATTCAGTTTATAACCTGAAATAGAAAAATTATAGTCAGAAATGAAAGAAGAGAGATAATAGTAACTGCTTGATATTGAATTGCTTATTGTAACCAATTATACAAAATTAGTTAACCTTATAAGGAATAAGAACAACACATTATTATTTTTCTAAACTAGACTTTGATTTGCATGAGTTGCAAGGGGATTGTTTTTACAATGATTTAAATATACTGATTATGAAATAATGTTATTTGATTTAAGGAAGGCATATGAATCAAAAAAATGATTTTAAAGCATTTTCTATTAGTGATGATGCTAATGTAGTGAGTCAAGAAAAATATGAAGAAAGTCAGAATTTACAGACGGGGTTTCCACCAGAGAATGTTTCTACTCATGTGTTAAATAAGGTATTACGCCAATCTTCAATAATATCATCTGTTGTAGCTAATTTTATTGCGGAACAATCTGGCGCTGATGTTTTGGATAATGGGGGCATAGCCAAACTTACTGCACAATTAAATCGAGCGTTAGAACAAAAAATTGCAACAAACGTTCCTTGTGCTTCATTAACACAAAAAGGTGCTGTCCAGCTTACAAATGTGATTGGCGATAGTGACACATTGGCAGTTACACAAAAGCTTGCTCAGGAAATAGCAAATTCATTGCGTGAATATACAGATAATCGAATTAAAACCGCCAATGAAGTTCCTGTTGGTTCTCCTATTCCTTGGCCATTGCCCAATCCACCTGTTGGCTATTTCACTTGTAACGGTTCAGCTTTCGATAAATTACAGTACCCAAAGTTAGCAGAAGCTTATCCTGACGGTAAATTGCCCGATTTAAGAGGGGAATTTATTCGAGGTTGGGATGATAAACGAGGTGTTGATAGTGGCCGTAGAATTTTAACTTCTCAGGGGGATGCCATTAGAAATATTGAGGGTTCATTCGCCGGCATGATAGCACCAAACTATCATTTGGCAACAAGAGGGGCTATTTATGCTAGTCAAGTTCTTGGAATAGCCACAGATGGCAGTTTCAAATCAGTAAATATTTCTGACACGGATACTCCATATGGTTTTGGATTCCTGGCGTCAAGGGTTGTTCCTGTAGCCTCAGAGAATCGCCCTCGCAATATCGCATTTAACTACATTGTAAGGGCGGCATAATGATAGGGCCATTTGGCCCTTATTGCTCACAGCGATAGCAGCTTACTTTCCCATTGTTCAATAATTTCTCCCTTTTCTTTCAGATAGTCGTAATTTCATGATGATATTTTTTTATGTGTGGAGATGTGTATGGTTTTATTTTTTTAATTATATTGGAGTGAAATGACAAGGTAGGGATGTAAAATTCACTATTGTTTTAAATTTCAAAGACTTAGCCAGAGTTTATATATAAGATTTATTCTATTTTTCCTTATCATTGCAGTTATTTGGTAATATATATTACAAGCGATTTTATCTGTGAAATTTAATTTAATATTTATTCTGAGTGGTTAAATGTTTAAATTTATTAGTGATGTAAAAGGAGTTTAGTGAATATAATTGGATGTGGAATATATTCATGAACCACCAAATATAATATTTGGTGACTTAATTGATTGGCTCTTAATTAATATATTTAATATTGAAATATGCACGTTGTATACAAAAGTGGTTAATGCTGAGTTGCCTCATAATGAAAAATTGGCGCTTGATAACTGCTTGTTCTATTAATCCTTATGTGCGATAAATATCAAATAATCTTTTTATAATTAATTTTTAATTGGAATGCATGTGATTTTTTAGAATTAAAAACAATGATTTATAGGTTTTTTAATGCAAAGGATTAATTTGATTTCATATGAAAAATTAATTTATTTAAATGATTTTTATTTGCAATAATATGAGTAATTTAAAGTTGTCTTTTTAAAATATCAGGATTTAGTAAAGTTTCTTGTTGATGGATAAATTTATTTATAATCAGGTTAAATAATTGACTATAAAAAATATGGAATGGAAAAACTAATGAATTATTTAAAGGAATATGAAATTATTTATTCATAGAGTAATAATATTGCATTTGTTAGTTAAATCCGAAGTGGTTGAATTCTATTTTCATACAGTAATTATACCAAAGGGGATTGAAACATGATGTATTCAGTTAAAGGTGTTCAATATCAAACGTTGGTAAATATTCCTAAAAATATTGGGTTAGGATATTCGAGATGGAGTGACGGTAAAATTCACCTTGTGGATGGTGAATTCTTATTTTATGGTTCTATACCCTATGGATTTCAATATGCATCGCGGTGGCAAGGGGGCGAATCCCCGGGAGCATAGATAACTATGTGACCGGGGTGAGTGAGTGCAGCCAACAAAGAGGCAACTTGAAAGATGACGGGTATATTGATATTAAAGGTGAGAATGGGCCTATCGATAAAGAAATGGAAGTTGATGCTAACTGGACAGTGAAATTTAATGAAATGCCTTGTGATAGTCAGGGTAATATCTTGATCAAATCGTACTGGTTTAGTCCGGCAAGCAATGATAGTTGGCTTATAAAAGACAAAATGCGACTTATGATTCTTTGCTCAAAAGAGCCAACTCATCGATTGATTATTGAGACTGGTGAAATCATTGATAATAAATTTGACAACGATTATCTTCGTAACATGATATTTTCTTACACCATACTACGGCGATAATAGCAAGCAATGCGTTTAATTTAAAAAATGCTCTGATATTTTCAGGGCATTTTCTTAATTATAGAGATAATCCACCATTGTTCAGATGGAGTGAAATATTAGATATATGAGAAAACAACCTGATGTTTTTATTTAATGATAGGAATGGCTGCTGAAATGGTTTATATAAACGATTGATATAATGGTGGTGTATTCTGCAGGGCACGAGCATACTTTGACTGCTATTCATCCAAAGAAAACTCTTGCCCGATAATCATCGCACCAACCCGCTTTTTTAAGCTTGTTCCTTTGGCTCGGTGCCCCGCAATCGCATTGTTTGACCAG
>NZ_CAWNWY010000078.1:0-3091 GCF_963878365.1 Photorhabdus sp. HUG-39
GCATCGCTGCGCTTACACACCCAGCCTATCCACGTCTTCGTCTTAAACGTTCCTTCCGTGACCTCAAGTCAAGGGAAGACTCATCTCAAGGCAAGTTTCCCGCTTAGATGCTTTCAGCGGTTATCTCTCCCGCACTTAGCTACCGGGCAATGCCATTGGCATGACAACCCGTACACCAGCGGTGCGTCCACTCCGGTCCTCTCGTACTAGGAGCAGCCCCTTTCAATCTTCCTGCGCCCACGGCAGATAGGGACCGAACTGTCTCACGACGTTCTAAACCCAGCTCGCGTACCACTTTAAATGGCGAACAGCCATACCCTTGGGACCTACTTCAGCCCCAGGATGTGATGAGCCGACATCGAGGTGCCAAACACCGCCGTCGATATGAACTCTTGGGCGGTATCAGCCTGTTATCCCCGGAGTACCTTTTATCCGTTGAGCGATGGCCCTTCCATGCAGAACCACCGGATCACTAAGACCTACTTTCGTACCTGCTCGAACCGTCACTCTCGCAGTTAAGCTGGCTTATGCCTTTGCACTAACCTCACGATGTCCGACCGTGATTAGCCAACCTTCGTGCTCCTCCGTTACGCTTTGGGAGGAGACCGCCCCAGTCAAACTACCCGCCAGACACTGTCCTCAGCCCGGATAACGGGCCTAAGTGAGAACATCGAGCATTCAAGGGTGGTATTTCAAGGATGGCTCCGCGCAGACTGGCGTCCGCGCTTCTCAGCCTCCCACCTATCCTACACATCAAGGCTCCATGTTCAGTGTCAAGCTATAGTAAAGGTTCACGGGGTCTTTCCGTCTTGCCGCGGGTACACTGCATCTTCACAGCGAGTTCAATTTCACTGAGTCTCGGGTGGAGACAGCCTGGCCATCATTACGCCATTCGTGCAGGTCGGAACTTACCCGACAAGGAATTTCGCTACCTTAGGACCGTTATAGTTACGGCCGCCGTTTACTGGGGCTTCTATCAAGAGCCTCGCCTCGCGGCTAACCCCATCAATTAACCTTCCAGCACCGGGCAGGCGTCACACCGTATACGTCCACTTACGTGTTGGCACAGTGCTGTGTTTTTAATAAACAGTTGCAGCCAGCTGGTCTCTGCGACTGGCCTCGGCTCCGGGTGTTTCTCCCTTCACCTAACGCCAGCGTGCCTTCTCCCGAAGTTACGGCACCATTTTGCCTAGTTCCTTCACCCGAGTTCTCTCAAGCGCCTGAGTATTCTCTACCTGACCACCTGTGTCGGTTTGGGGTACGATTCAATACGACCTGAGGCTTAGAGGCTTTTCCTGGAAGCCGGGCATCAACCACTTCACCGCCGTAGCGGCTCGTCATCACGCCTCAGTGTTCACGGAAGAGCGGATTTACCTGCCCCTCCCACCTACACGCTTAAACCGGGACAACCGTCGCCCGGATGGCCTAGCCTTCTCCGTCCCCCCTTCGCAGTCGCATTCAGTACAGGAATATTAACCTGTTTCCCATCAGCTACGCCGTTCGGCCTCACCTTAGGGGTCGACTCACCCTGCCCCGATTAACGTTGGACAGGAACCCTTGGTCTTCCGGCGAGCGGGTTTTTCACCCGCTTTATCGTTACTTATGTCAGCATTCGCACTTCTGATACCTCCAGCAGCCCTCACGGCACCACCTTCAACAGCTTACAGAACGCTCCCCTACCCAGCAACGCCTTAACGTCACTGCCGCAGCTTCGGTGCATGGTTTAGCCCCGTTACATCTTCCGCGCAGGCCGACTCGACCAGTGAGCTATTACGCTTTCTTTCAATGATGGCTGCTTCTAAGCCAACATCCTGGCTGTCTGGGCCTTCCCACATCGTTTCCCACTTAACCATGACTTCGGGACCTTAGCTGGCGGTCTGGGTTGTTTCCCTCTTCACGACGGACGTTAGCACCCGCCGTGTGTCTCCCGTGATACCATTCTTCGGTATTCGCAGTTTGCATCGGGTTGGTAAGCCGGGATGGCCCCCTAGCCGAAACAGTGCTCTACCCCCGAAGATGAATTCACGAGGCGCTACCTAAATAGCTTTCGGGGAGAACCAGCTATCTCCCGGTTTGATTGGCCTTTCACCCCCAGCCACAGGTCATCCGCTAATTTTTCAACATTAGTCGGTTCGGTCCTCCAGTTAGTGTTACCCAACCTTCAACCTGCCCATGGCTAGCTCACCGGGTTTCGGGTCTATACCCTGCAACTCATTCGCCCAGTTAAGACTCGGTTTCCCTACGGCTCCCCTATGCGGTTAACCTCGCTACAGAATATAAGTCGCTGACCCATTATACAAAAGGTACGCAGTCACCCCACCCCAAAACGCTCCACGGCTTGTTTTTTGTGTTGGGCGTCGCTGTCGCTCCGCCAACCGTGCCGCTGTGATGCCGTTACGCATTTTGTACACCACGCAAAGCGAAACGCTTTGGTGGTGGGGCTCCCACTGCTTGTACGTACACGGTTTCAGGTTCTCTTTCACTCCCCTCGCCGGGGTTCTTTTCGCCTTTCCCTCACGGTACTGGTTCACTATCGGTCAGTCAGGAGTATTTAGCCTTGGAGGATGGTCCCCCCACCTTCAGACAGGATTTCTCGTGTCCCGCCTTACTCTTCGAACTCACAACCCGGTCATCTTCGAGTACGGGGCTGTCACCCTCTCTCGCCGGCCTTTCCAGACCGTTCCTCTGATGCCCGAGCTGATGCAGGTTCTGGGCTCCTCCCCGTTCGCTCGCCGCTACTGGGGGAATCTCGGTTGATTTCTTTTCCTCGGGGTACTGAGATGTTTCAGTTCCCCCGGTTCGCCTCATTAACCTATGAATTCAGTTAATGATAGTGCAACGCATTGCACTGGGTTTCCCCATTCGGACATCGCCGGCTATTACGCTTCATATCAGCTTACCGACGCTTTTCGCAGATTAGCACGTCCTTCATCGCCTCTGACTGCCTAGGCATCCACCGTGTACGCTTCGTCGCTTAACCTCACAACCCGAAAGTGTCTCGAATTGTTCAGCTTGAGAGACTCTTCACTCATATCCCAAGGATATCAGTGAGAATTTCAATTTTTCAGCTTGTTCCAGATTGTTAAAGAGC
>NZ_CAWNWY010000079.1:0-2913 GCF_963878365.1 Photorhabdus sp. HUG-39
AAACGAGTCAATTAAGCATTAAAGCGAAGCGTAGACGAATATGGATGAAAACCCAATTTTTGGAGCGAGTATTACAGGCGGGTTTTGCTAATGTGAGTGATATTTAATCATTCATGCGGTTGCCCTGATTATTCTGATGATTTTCCCCGGGAGTTGATGTAGACACATCAATGATGATTGAATTAACTCCTGCGAGGTGTAAACAACATTTCAACCAGACCAGCTCGTCCAGTTTTGTGTCTGCTGTGCCAACGACAACCACAAATCGCGTCATAGTGTTCACCCCATGTGGCATACTTAGTTCAAAGACTAATGTAAACCTATTGTAATATTTTACAACATGCAAGTTATTTTTTATCATTAGTGATATTTATTACTGTTAATGCTATACGGTTAAAATTTTAAGGGGGTTAAATGATTCTGTTTGATGAAGAAAATCTGTCGCCAGTCCGGCGTCGTACCCTGGAACGTATCACTCATTCAGCTCTGAAGTTATATCGTGAAAAAAAATTTCCGTCTCCTGAAGAGATTGCTAATGAAGCTGAATATGCGAAGGCCACGTTGCGCAGCTACTTTTCAACTCACAGTGATTTTGTCGAATATGTTGTAAAACAAGTCATTGGATCATTCGTTATCCCCCCGATGGGCAATGATGCAGAAGAAAATATTGAGAAGTTATTGGGATGGGGTTATGAAGAAATAGAAGCCAATGAGGCATTGATGAGGGATGCCTTACGCATTTCTCAGTTACGCTGGCAGGAATCTTTATCCGGTGAAGATAACCACAAACGACCTGTTTTGAAGAAAAAAAGTAACCGTAAAGAGACACTTTCTACGGCGTTAGCGCCTCTAAAAGGTCAGCTTAAAGATGACACAATACATAAGATTATTATGTTGATTTCAGTTTTATATGGTACAGAGGCTATGACTATTCTGAAAGATACTTTTGGGTTAGAAAATGATGAAATCATCAACTTAACGAGTTGGGCTGCAAAGTTGATTGTTCGGCAGGTCATTAATGAGGAGCTAAAATAATCCGAAGGCCATTTTTTAACACAAAGGGTAAAGAAACTGGGCACGAGGCCCGGTAAAAGTTTCTTTTGGTGTATGGGCCTGTACATTTTGTGAGTGGTGTATTAGTTCAGATTAGATCTGATACTTCGATTTGAAAAGAAGAGAGTTACCCGCTTTGATTAAAGGTGCTGAATCTTAAATCAAAGCGGGTCTTCTCAATCGGTCGCGGTAGGAATAGCCGTTACCAGCTCCCCCCTGCCGTGACCGATTTTTTAGCCTGATAAGCCACTTTTCCCGGACGTAGTGAACTGCCCCTTTTAAATGTCGGATGATTGTCTAACATTTTGGGGGCAGTTCATAAATCCGGGATCTTTATTAGTGTAGTATATGGGTGAAAAGATCATCAATATCAATCAAGTATCGCCATTTTCCCTTATTTGTATATAAGGATAATTCATAATTTTCACCTGATTTTCCAATATATATTTCAGGGAAATTAACACCTCGTGCAGCGAATTTAAAACAATGGCTTGCTCGATACTCGAACATCATATCTATAAAACTTTCATTATCCACATCTATTTTTTCGTAAAATTCATGTATGTAATAAGCAATAGAGTCAATGCTACAATTATGATCAGGTAGATCAACATAGCGGATATTAGATTCATTATCTTTCATCCATAAAATAAACTCAGACACATTGACTTTCCCATGAAAAATAGAAAAATTTTCTTTATCTTTATATAAAAGAAGGTTAATAAGATTACCTTCATCATATGATGATATTTCATCTAACAATACAATTCTTAATTTATACATCATCATTTTCCTTTAATCATTTTATTATACTCAGACTTACTGATATCACCTCTAGAGAGAAATTCTCGTAGTACTTTCGGAGGGGCTTCGTTGCCAGGTATTGGATAACCATGCCAACCACCGGCATTGTCTGGCTGAAACTCATATAATTTTCCGTCAGCTATACCATAACGTTGCTTTCCACCTTGAATAGAATTATTCAAAACTTCTTGGGCTTTTGAATTAGTTAAATCCATTGGAGTACCCCAACCTCCAGGAGCATGTTTAGGGCTAGGGACGTATTCATTACTATCAGATAAATAGATTAGCTCATCTTTCGTTGGCCCATCAGGAATTGGTGTCACTGTCGTATTACCACCTACATCCGGCTTACCTTCCGTATTGCCGGTATGATTAGGGTATTTCCTTATATCACCGGATTGATCACCGCCGGTATGTGTTGGTAGGTCAGTTGGATTAGCAACTTGAGTGTATTTATCCTGAAGTGTATTTAGGTAACTCTGTGTGATTTCATCATTTCCCATCATCTGAAGCATAATCAGATGGTCTAAGTCTTCTGAAGAAATCTTATCAGCGATTTCCTTTGCCACTATTCCGGTTATACCCGCCTTAACGCCTATCTCCAGGACTTTTTCTGCCACTTTGGCTCGACACGGAGCAGCTATTGCACACCCTTCTGTTACCAGTTTTCCCAGGAAATTATTATCCGTAACAACCCATTCCATTGCGAAGTTGATTACCGAACACCTATTTTCCCTGCACACTCAGTCGGTTACAACCCGTTTTTTCCGATGTGCGTTCACCGCCGAACCCAAAACCCCCTGACGCGCTTTTCGCCCCTGAACGCCGGTTTTTCCCGCCGCGCTCTGGTCCTGTCTCTTGATCAGATCTCCAAATCAACTGATTTAGCCAGCAAATAGCCGTCTATCAGGGTTTGCAGCCGAAACCAACCTTCCCAAAGTCGTTCCCATCCGACTCGACCCGTGCGTTTGGAATCGTACCAGCCGGCCAGTTTTCCCAGATTGATGAAGGCCCAATGCAAGCTCGGGGCTTTTTTCGGCACACGGCATTTTTCTT
>NZ_CAWNWY010000080.1:0-2884 GCF_963878365.1 Photorhabdus sp. HUG-39
GATAGGCTGGGTGTGTAAGCGCAGCGATGCGTTGAGCTGACCAGTACTAATGAACCGAGAGGCTTAACCTTACAACGCCGAAGGTGTTTTGGTGTCGGCAGGGCGTAGAGAGATAAATTTTCAGCTTGTTGAACAGATTGAAGCGGGTGGTTGCGGAAGAAGAGACGCGCCGCCTGGAATAAACCGAATATGCCTGGCGGCGATAGCGCGGCGGTCCCACCTGACCCCATGCCGAACTCAGCAGTGAAACGCCGTAGCGCCGATGGTAGTGTGGGGTCCCCCCATGTGAGAGTAGGGAACTGCCAGGCTTTAAATACCGTAGAAACCCTCAGCGAACGCTGGGGATTTTTGCATATCAGGGTCTGTATCATTTTATTNCGATGGTAGTGTGGGGTCTCCCCATGTGAGAGTAGGGAACTGCCAGGCTTTAATTTAGCATTGTGTTGCGACAGCAAAGCAACATGAGGCAAAAGTAGCAGAGAGTAGGACAAACTCCGTCTGGAACGGGTTTGAACGTCGCGAGTGGCGATGGTCCGAAGGGCAAACGGCAGGAAAGCCGTTTATGAGCTGCTAAGTTTGATATTAAAGTTTTATGTCGTAGCAGCGATATAAATCAAAGAGAATTCGGTGGTGCGGTAGTTCAGTTGGTTAGAATACCGGCCTGTCACGCCGGGGGTCGCGGGTTCGAGCCCCGTCCGCACCGCCACCTTAATTTAGGGGCGTAGTTCAATTGGTAGAGCACCGGTCTCCAAAACCGGGTGTTGGGAGTTCGAGTCTCTCCGCCCCTGCCAGTTATAAGTTAAGTGGCAACTAGGGTAGTTCATAATATTGGTGATCCATATACGCTACTTGAATTAGATTATTGATAAGGCGCTGGCTTCTTGGTCGGCGCCTTTTTTCTAATGGAACTTTGTAAGAAAAACGGATTTGCCTTTACACTAAAAATCCTCTTATGCGAACCTTTTCTCCAGAGATGATCTCACTTGGAAAATTTGTTCCCAAATATTGTCTGGTTCGTAAAGCCAATGTTGCCATCGATTTGAATTCATCATTGATGTTGTTACACATTTTTCAGTTCTCAATGTTATTCGATCTTATAGCAATAAAACCTTTCTTTGTGACTGCTCCCCGCCGCAAAAAACGGCGAGGCTTCCCACTTTTCAGGCCGCCACCGTCTTTATGACGGATTTACGCTGGCCTCCGTGGGCAGAAACGATGAGTCCCGCCGCCCGTAATTCTGTTGTGCCCTTGCGCTGGATGTTGATCGCCGCATTAATATCGCGGTCATGTTCGACATGACAAACCGGGCATTGCCAGATCCGCTTATTTAGCGGCAGTTCTGGCATTTTGTGACCGGAGCCATGGCAGGTTTTCGAGCTGGCGAACCACTGATCCAGTTTGACTAGGTGAACACCTGCCGCCGCGGCTTTGTATTCCAGTTTCATGAGGGAGCCATGTCAGCCCGCATCCCCGATAGCGTGGGCAAGGTGGTGATCCTTCATTATGTTGGCCGATTTCAGCGTCTCAACAATGACCGCTTGGTTTTCGTCAACCATTGTTCGAGAGAGTTTGTGTTGAAATTGGTCGCTCTTAACATATTCAGCGCTCATTGATAGAGTGCATTCATTTTAGCCTATTTTACAGGCAAATATCAATTCAGTCAGGATACGTCGCAGTAGCCAGCCCTAAAGCCCTTTGGGCTTTCAGATTATTGACAAAGTGCTGGTTTTTTATCCGGCCTTTTGTTTTAATTAAGTTCCGTTCACCAAACGGAGCTTGCCGCCATGTTAAGAACACCGCCTCCTCAGACTTTCCCGCCAGAAACGCTTTCGCTTGACGAGCTGGTACCCAAAAATCATCGGGTCCGTAAAATCGATGCCGCTATTGATTTCGAATTTATCCGCGAATGAGTCGCGCCTTTGTATTGTCATAATAATGGCCGACCGGCTATCGATCCCGTTATGTTGCTTAAGATGATGTTACTGAGCTATTTATTTGGCATTCCCAGTGAACGCCGTCTGGTACAGGAAATTCAGGTTAATGTAGCTTATCGCTGGTTTCTGCGCCTCGGACTGACTGAGAAGGTGCCTGATGCTTCGACCCTGAGCCAAAACCGCCGCCGCCGTTTCAATCACAGCGAGGTCTTCCAGCAGATTTTTGACCACATTGTTGAGCAGGCGATCGCCAGAGGGCTGGTGGGTGGACGGGTACTCTATACGGACAGTACCCACCTGAAAGCCAGTGCCAATCCACATAAATCTGAGCAGGCGATGCGGTCGGTTCCCCTCAGCGCCTATCTTAACGAGCTGGATAACGCGGTCAATGAAGACCGGGCTATTGCCGGAAAAAAGCTTAAAGCCAGCCCTTAAGGAACGGCAGAGAAAGACGAAGGTCAGTATCCCCGATCCGGAAAGCGGATTTATGCACCGGACCAACAAACCCAGGGGGTTCTTTTACCTTGACCACCGTAGCGTGGATGGAAAAGTCGGCATCATCACCGATACCTACGCCACCCCGGGCAATGTCCACGACAGCCAGCCCTTTATTGGGCGTCTGGCGCGTCAGCTCAAACGATTCTCCCTGGCTCCCCTCGCGGTTGGGCTGGATGCGGGCTATTTTACGGCCCCAGTCTGTTATTTAACGGAACAGTTAGGCGTCATCCCGATAATCGGTTACCGCCGCTCGAATAAGGGGCCGAACGTCTTCCAGAAGAAGCATTTTACCTATGACAAGCAGCAGGACTGCTATGTGTGCCCCCAGGGCACGAGCATACTTTGACTGCTATTCATCCAAAGAAAACTCTTGCCCGATAATCATCGCACCAACCCGCTTTTTTAAGCTTGTTCCTTTGGCTCGGTGCCCCGCAATCGCATTGTTTGACCAG
>NZ_CAWNWY010000081.1:0-2772 GCF_963878365.1 Photorhabdus sp. HUG-39
AGACAATAGCCGGGCTGAATCAGGCGATCCAATACCGGGGCAAAAGCCAAAACCTGGCGGTCCAGCTTAGTCGGGTGCTGCACCGTAACGCCGACCAGAAAACCTTGCTTAACGGCGAAATTTATCGTCGGGCGTCCCGCAATTTTATTGATAAGACCGAAGTTGATGTTCAGCGCCGGGAAACCGCGGGCTGGAAGCTGGGGCTGTCCCATCACCACTTTATCGGCAGCGCGACGCTGGATACCAAAGTGACTTACCAGCAGGGCATGCGCTGGTTTGGCGCGCAACCTGCGCCGGAAGAGTACCGCAATGAAGGAACCGCCTTACCCAAAATCACCCAATTCTCGGCGACGCTTGCCGGGCCGTTAACGCTGTTTTCTCAGCCCTTTTCTTATCAAACCCAGTATTTGCGTCAGATAAGCGCCAGCCCATTGACGCCTCAGGATCGCTTCTCGATTGGCGGCCGCTGGACCGTGCGCGGCTTTGATGGCGAGCTGACCTTATCCGCCGATCGGGGTTGGTACAGCCGGAACGAACTGGACTGGCAAACCCCGCTGCGCGGGCAATCGCTGTATCTGGCAATGGATTATGGCGAAGTAGGCGGACGGGGCAGCGACGCGCTGCTCGGAAAACACCTGGCGGGGAGTGCTCTGGGTTGGCGCGGCAGCCTGAAAGGGGTGAGCTACGACCTGTTTGTCGGCGTCCCGCTGTCCAAACCCGCCGGTTTCCAAACTTCCCCCGTCACGGCCGGATTCAACCTGTATTGGCAGTATTAATTTAAATAGCAAAACTGCCAATGGGTGGTGTTGTGTGGAGCAAAAGTTATGAACAAACAGTTATATCGTATTATCTTTAATCAATCTCGCCAGATGTGGATGGTGGTGGCAGAAATAACGCGGGCCGGACGGGGACGAACCGGACGCCGCGCTCATCGCCCGTCTTCACCGCAGCATCGTTGCCGACTCACCGCGCTACGGTTTGGATTGTTGTTAGCCTTTGGCGGGATTTCGCTCACCGCGCAGGCGGCGATTGTGGCCGATGGACAGGCGCCGGGGCGCCAGCAACCGACGATCATTCGCAGCGCCAACGGCACGCCGCAGGTCAATATCCAGACGCCGGGCGCCGATGGCGTTTCCCACAATACCTACCGTCAGTTTGACGTGGATAAACAGGGAGTGATCCTCAATAACAGCCATCAAGCCACGCAGACGCAACTGGGGGGTATGGTCGCGGGCAATCCGTGGTTAGCCAAAGGGGACGCCAGCGTTATTCTTAACGAAGTCAACAGTAGTTACCCCAGTCAACTCAATGGCTGGATTGAAGTCGCCGGGCAGAAAGCCGAGGTGATTATTGCCAACCCGGCGGGTATCACCTGTAACGGTTGCGGGTTCATTAACTCACATCGCACCACGCTCACTACCGGGCAAGCCCTGATGGAGCGAGGCCGGCTGAAAGGGTTTGATGTCAATCAGGGGGAAGTGCGGATTGACGGGCACGGCATGGACAGCACACAGCAAAGTTACACCGATATTATCGCCCGTTCCGTGGCGATTAATGCCAAATTACACGCGCAAGACCTGAAAGTGACTACCGGGCGCAATATTGTGGATGCGGCGCATCAGCAGGTGGAGAAAAAATCGATTGACGATGAAAAGCACCCGGCGTTTGCGTTGGATGTGGCGGCGCTGGGCGGCATGTATGCCCATAAAATCCGGCTGATAGGCACCGAAACGGGGGTGGGCGTGCATAATGCCGGTAATATCGGCGCGTCTGCCGGGGAGGTCCATATCACCGCCGATGGCTGGGTAGAGAACCGCGGCACCCTCAGCAGCCGGGATACGTTGCAATTAACCTCGTCTGCCGATGTCACTAACACCGGCAAATTGCTGTCCCAATCGGCGGTGAATTTACAGACCAAAGGAGCACTGCGCAATCAGGGCCGGGTGGAAGCTCGCGGCGATGCCACGGTCAACGCAGGCACAATACACAGCAGCCATGACAGCGTGTGGGCCGCGGGACTGGATGATAACGGCAACACTACCCGTCCCGGCTCACTGACTCTGACCGCGCAGCACGTTCAGGCGAAGGGGAAAAATCTGGCCGCCGATACGCTGGCTGTCCACAGCCAACAGATTGACCTGAGCGACAGCCAGACCGCAGCCAGCCAGATTCAACTCACCGCCAGTCAAGCGGGGATCAGTACCGCTCGCGCTACCGTCAACGCCGACCGTTTGACGGCGAAAACGCCGGGCCAGTTTAACAACGACGGCGGCCAGTTAGTGGCGAAGGAAATCCACCTCACGACGCCGGATTTATCCAATCATCAGGGAAAAATTAACCAGACCGGTACTGGTGAACTGGCGCTCCATACCCGTACCCTGAATAACCGTGAGGGGACAGTGTTCAATCAGGGGAAATTGACCCTCACTACTGACCAGCTTAACAACCGTCAGGGCACTATTGCCAGTCAGGGCGAGGACCTGCATCTCACCGCGCATCAGGCCGATAACACTCAGGGCACCGTGCAACTGGCGGGCAACGGGAAACTGTCGCTCAATACCCAACGGTGGCTGGGTGATAAGGGCAAACTACTGACCAATGGCGCCCTGACGATACAGGCCGGTGAACTGCAACTCAACCACGCCGAAACTCAGGCCGGGCAGATAACCGTCAACGCTGACACCCTCAGTCATCAAGGCGGCGTGATGCAACAACAGGGCAAAGATACCCTGTCCCTCACCACCCGGATGCTGGATAACCAGCACGGCACCC
>NZ_CAWNWY010000082.1:0-2763 GCF_963878365.1 Photorhabdus sp. HUG-39
GAGAGCGTTTCTGGCGGGAAAGTCTGGAGAGGGGGGGATCTTAACATGGTGGCAAGCTCCGTTGAGTGAACGGAACTTAATTAAAACAAAATGCCGGATAAAAAACCAGCACTTTGTCAATAATCTGGATCCCAGCTGTTAAGCTGGGATTTTGCTGTAGACAATAATCATCTAAGCGTTGACCAGAATCGTTCAAGAAGTGAGGAACTGGTTAATTGTCAGGGTGATAGCAGTTGCCGTTCTGCCATTAGGGATAAATATCGGCAGGAATATGACCAGGTTCAAGAGCGGATAGCAACGTGTTCAGGGGCTGACCAGTGCGTTGCCGTTGCTAAAGAGCTGCGGGCATTACAAGGTGACTACAGTGCTCGGATAGGCGAAATCCAGGAAAAAGCCAGAATGCAGGGACTGGATTCCCTCACGCCAGCAGAAGTGCGGGAATGGGCAGATTTACGCGGTGCGATGTCGAATATTGACGCGTCACGGAATTTAGTACTCCATCGTGCCCAAGTCACTGGCGGTTCAGAAGAAACCACCCAGGAAATCGTGAAGATTATGGGGCAGACGGGAATTGCGGCGTCTGCGGGAGTGGCCGGAGGGATCAGTAAAGCTGGAGCAAAAGGCGGTGGAGATGTTGGAAAAGACAAGCAATCGTATCAACCGAATCTGGGAGCTGTTGGAAATATGAAAGAATTTCTTACTCAACCCGGTTTTGGTACTCAAATAAAAAATAGTACACAAAAAACCAGCCAAATATATCAGGGGCAGAGTGTTTACAAAGCCAATAACAATATTGGAAAAGTGATTAAAAAAGGTGATCAGCTATATCTTGATGGTCAACATAAAAACCATCTTGAGGTTTTTGATAACAAAGGAAAATTTAAGGCTGTCTTAAACTTAGATGGTACGGTAAACCAGACCAAAACTGATGCTGCTAAAGGAAGGAAATTATAAATGTCTATGCGTAGAATAGCATTGAGCAATAAAAAACTGCGTGGTATACCACGTAGACTACGTTCCTTGAAAATATGGTCCGAGTCATATAGGACCTACTTTCCTGTTATCACTGAAAATGATTATTCTTATGGTTACTGGAATGTGAAAATTCCGGTACATTCAGCCTTGGTACAAGGAAAACAGACAAATAAAAACATTCAATCTATTTGTGCTCAAGATTTGATAGATGCAGCTTATAACATTTATAAGGTGAAGCCAGACAACGAAAATAATATAAGAATTACTTGTTCCATTGTATTGCCTGATATGTTTTCAAGTGAATTATGTATATTCACATCTGAGGAATATTTCAATGAACATACGCGTAACGGATATAGTCGGTTTGGTAAAATAACTTTATTGAGTGAACGAAGCTTATGCAAAGAATGGAACTTACGATTACCCGATGGTTTTTCAGAGCTAGGTGTTCTTAGAATAAGTGAAGATGATGAGGGAAAGCCTTATTATTCTGAATACTGGTATATTGGTGAAGTTAACTAAAGGTAAGAATTTATGTTTTAAATATAAATCTCGGCCAACAACGCCGAGATTTTACTTTATATACCAGCTAATTATCCTTCATTAGCCAGCCGGATAATCAACTGCCCCCGTTCAACGGTGATGTTCACCGCCTGTCCGGTCGCAAAGCCCGCTTCTTGCAGCCAGTTCCCTTTTAAGTGCAAACTGGGATGCTGGCTGTAATAGCGGGTCATACCGGTGCTGCGGTCTTCGTGGCGGGTGCTGGCATACCCCACCTTATAGCTGCGCCGGGCTTTTGAAATCGCTAAATCTGCATTACAATCGCGGTTAGCCATAAATCAACTCCTGCTTAGTTGGTTGTGGTTAGCGGTTGTGGCAGGTTGCCGCCTGCTCCATCCGCGTTAAAAAATCCTTTCTCTTAGCTGTCTGTCTTTTACTGTTGTGCCTGTGCAATTACCGCATCCAACATCTCTGAAACCAGCTTCTGCTTAGCGCGGGGCAACTGGCTGATAATCTGTATCTGTTGCAGTTGTCTATTAACGAAAAAAATGGATTTTATGGGTTTGAGTCAGCCTTACGGGTTTTTCCATATGAAACAGTGAGCGAAGAAATCGGCCTAATAGACTGGAATAACTGTGAACTATGGATTAATTCATATGAAGATATGGCTAAAGACGCTCTTTTTTTGCAGAAGATATCTTTGGAAATCAGTTTTGTTTAAAAGATGATTGTATTTATGCATTCGATCCTGAAACGGGTTTATTTGATAAGTTGGCTGAAAGCATAAATGAATGGTGTGGAATTATATTGGAAGATTATGAAGTCCTAACTGGATATTCCTTAGCGCATTCTTGGCAAAAAATTAATGGCCCTATTCAATCTGGTTATCGTTTAATACCTAAAATTCCTTTCGTTGCTTGCGGAGAATATGAATTGGAGAATCTTTATTTAATCCGATCATTTGAAGCCATGAGAATTAGAGCTAATTTTGCTCTGCAAATACGGAATATCTCTGATGGAGAGAGTATAAAAATAGATACAACAGATTGCAGATAATATACAATTTATAGCAAATTGAAATGGAATTCCAATCAATATGAAGTGCCTCATAAAGTTAAGGCATACACTACGCGGCTAATAATATCTGAGTCAGTAACTCCCAGGGCACGAGCATACTTTGACTGCTATTCATCCAAAGAAAACTCTTGCCCGATAATCATCGCACCAACCCGCTTTTTTAAGCTTGTTCCTTTGGCTCGGTGCCCCGCAATCGCATTGTTTGACCAG
>NZ_CAWNWY010000083.1:0-2636 GCF_963878365.1 Photorhabdus sp. HUG-39
TGCAAAATCAGCTCATCAATCACGGCTATGTCACCAGCCGGGTTCTGGCTCCTCGCCAGGATTTGCGTACCCACACCTTAAAACTGGTGATGATACCGGGAAAAATCCGGCATATCCGCTATACCCCTGACAGCGGGAAAGATATCCAGCGGATAACCCCCTTTCCCGCGCGTGAAGGCAAATTGCTGGATTTACGGGACATTGAGCAGGGATTAGAAAACTTGCAACGTTTCCCGACCGTGCAGGCGGAGATGAACATTGTCCCGGCAGAGCAGCCGGGAGAGAGTGATATTGTGCTGGACTGGCGTCAGTCACGGCACTGGCGAGTCGCCACGTATCTGGATGATACCGGCTCTAAGAGCACCGGGCGTTATCAGGGCGGATTAACCTTCTTTCTGGATAACCCGCTGGCGTTAAGCGACCTGTTCTATCTCTCCGGGGGACGCGATATTCACGCATCTGCCGGGAAAGGCAGCCAAAACGACACGCTCTATTACTCCGTGCCCTTCTCGGCTACTGGATGACGAGCGTGACGGCCAGTCACTACGATTATACCCAGACAATAGCCGGGCTGAATCAGGCGATCCAATACCGGGGCAAAAGCCAAAACCTGGCGGTCCAGCTTAGCCGGGTGCTGCACCGTAATGCTGACCAAAAGACTCTGCTCAACGGTGAAATTTATCGTCGGGCGTCCCGCAATTTTATTGATAAGACCGAAGTTGATGTTCAGCGCCGGGAAACCGCGGGCTGGAAGCTGGGGCTGTCCCATCACCACTTTATCGGCAGCGCGACGCTGGATACCAAAGTGACTTACCAGCAGGGCATGCGCTGGTTTGGCGCGCAACCTGCGCCGGAAGAGTACCGCAATGAAGGGACCGCCTTACCCAAAATCACCCAATTCTCGGCGACGCTTGCCGGGCCGTTAACGCTGTTTTCTCAGCCCTTTTCTTATCAGACCCAATACTTACGTCAGATAAGCGCCAGCCCATTGACGCCCCAGGATCGATTCTCGATTGGCGGCCGCTGGACCGTGCGCGGCTTTGATGGCGAGTTGACCTTATCCGCCGATCGGGGTTGGTACAGCCGGAACGAACTGGACTGGCAAACCCCGCTGCGCGGGCAATCGCTGTATCTGGCAATGGATTATGGCGAAGTGGGCGGCCGGGGCAGCGACGCGCTGCTCGGAAAACACCTGGCGGGGAGTGCTCTGGGTTGGCGCGGCAGCCTGAAAGGGGTGAGCTACGACCTGTTTGTCGGCGTCCCGCTGTCCAAACCCGCCTGTTTCCAAACTTCCCCCGTCACGGCCGGATTCAACCTGTATTGGCAGTATTAATTTAAATAGCAAAACTGCCAGTGGGTGGTGTTGTGTGGAGCAAAAGTTATGAACAAACAGTTATATCGTATTATCTTTAATCAAGCCCGGCAGATGTGGATGGTGGTGGCCGAGATAGCGCGGGCCGGACGGGGACGAACCGGACGCCGCGCTCATCGCCCGTCTTCACCGCAGCATCGTTGCCGACTCACCGCGCTACGGTTTGGATTGTTGTTAGCCCTTGGCGGAATTTCTCTCACCGCGCAGGCGGCGATTGTGGCCGACGGACAGGCACCGGGGCGTCAGCAGCCGACCATCATTCGCAGCGCCAACGGCACGCCGCAGGTCAATATTCAGACGCCCGGCGCCGACGGTGTTTCTCACAATACTTACCGTCAGTTTGACGTGGATAAACAGGGGGTTATCCTCAATAACAGCCATCAGGCTACCCAGACGCAACTCGGCGGCATGGTGGCCGGTAATCCGTGGTTAGCCAAAGGGGACGCCAGCGTTATCCTCAATGAAGTCAACAGCCATGACCCCAGTCGCCTCAATGGCTGGATTGAAGTGGCCGGCCATAAAGCCGAGGTGATTATTGCCAACCCGGCGGGCATCACCTGTAACGGTTGCGGGTTCATTAACTCACATCGCACTACGCTCACCACCGGACAGGCGCTGATGGAACAGGGTCGGTTGAAAGGGTTTGACGTCAATCAGGGGGAAGTGCGGATTGACGGGCACGGCATGGACAGCACACAGCAAAGTTACACCGATATTATTGCCCGTTCCGTGGCGATTAATGCCAAATTACACGCGCAAGACCTGAAAGTGACCGCCGGGCGCAATATTGTCGATGCGGCGCATCAGCAAATTAAGAAAAAATCGGTTGACGATGAAAAGCACCCGGCGTTTGCGTTGGATGTGGCGGCACTGGGCGGCATGTATGCCCATAAAATCAGGCTGATAGGCACCGAAGCGGGGGTGGGCGTGCATAATGCCGGCAATATCGGCGCGTCTGCCGGCGAGGTCCATATCACCGCCGATGGCCGGATAGAGAACCGCGGCACCCTCAGCAGCCGCGACGCCCTGCAATTAACGGCTTCCTCGGGTATCTCGAACACGGGTAAATTGTTGTCACAATCGGCGGTGAATTTACAGGCGGGCGGCGCGTTAGATAATCAGGGCCGGGTGGAATCCCGCGGCGATGCCACGGTCAACGCAGGCACAATACACAGCAGCCATGACAGCGTGTGGGCCGCGGGACTGGATGATAACGGCAACACTACCCGTCCCGGCTCACTGACTCTGACCGCGCAGCACGTTC
>NZ_CAWNWY010000084.1:0-2544 GCF_963878365.1 Photorhabdus sp. HUG-39
CTGGTCAAACAATGCGATTGCGGGGCACCGAGCCAAAGGAACAAGCTTAAAAAAGCGGGTTGGTGCGATGATTATCGGGCAAGAGTTTTCTTTGGATGAATAGCAGTCAAAGTATGCTCGTGCCCTGGGAGTATACCGACTATGCTGAACAGCGACGTCGAGCATATCACTCCTAAAGTTTTCGAGAGAAACCGAATTACCATTTTCATCGATTCCGGTAAAGGTTGTGCTAATAATTAAGTCTGATTGATTAATCTGTTCTGCGGCACATAACGTTTTCTCTATACGATATGGATGCGAAATATCATCATCGTCCTGAAAAAAAATGATATTGGCACCGTGTTTGTGAGCATATTTGACACCAATATTTCTTGCTGATGATACCTCCCCCCTCTTCTCGTTAACTATAAAATGAAATCTATTATCAATTATATCGTTCGGCAAGTAGTCTTTTATTCTGGTATTCAATTGCTCATAGAAACTTGAATTATCATCCACTATTACAACGCACCAATCTGGGGTTGACTGAGCATGTATTGAAAATAAGGTTTCAACCAGATAATCATTATCTCGCTTGCTCTTTGCATAATGAGGAATCACAAACCAACTTGACATTTATGCACAACCTCATTTATCTCTTTTGCAAAATCAACTATCCAATCCTTCGGCTGAAGTAACACTTGGTGAGGGAACGCCATTGTTCGATTGTAAAAATTCCCAGCACCTGGAAGCCTATAATTTATACTATTCAGTCTTTCGAAATGCCTATAATACTTGTTTCTATCAACTCGACTTGGTTGGTAGAGTGGATTGTTATTTAAAGGTTTATCAAGCCTTTCAAAAGGTACTCGATATTTCTCTGAGAAATAGTTCGATATTGCTTGTGCTTGTTCACCTTTAACTTCGCAGTTGAAGTCAACGACACAACGCCAATATACTCTCTGATCAATATTTGCGTCTGCGTCAAGGATATTGCATATTTTATTTTTTCTAAGGCAATCATCAAGAACCATGGCGTTTAAACGTCGCTTTTCATTCTCGACATCTAATCTTTTAAGACCGTTTAACAAAATAGCACACTGCATCTCAGTAATGTTGTAGTTCCTTCCTTGTACTTCTCCATTACCGGAAATAGCCATAAGATTTCTTGGATTTACGCTATCAGTTTTAGCTCTCCCATCCATCATCAAATTTTGTATTATAGAATAGTAAACATCCGAGCTAGTAGCAATAATCCCACCTTCTCCACTAGTAAGTAGTTTTGATTGCTGGGTAGAAAATACAGATATGTCAAAAAAAGAACCAGCCTTCTTTGATTTCCACGTTGCCCCATGGCTTTGTGAACAATCTTCAATAACTTTTAAACCATATTTATTTGCAATAGAACCAATTTTTTTCACATCTACCATGCCGCAATAAGCATGCACCAAAATAATGGCTTTGGTGTTCTGGGTAATATTCTCTCGTATTGCCTTCTCTGATATTTGTCCGGTTAAAGGATCAATATCAGTCAAAACAGGAATAGCCCCTAGATTATATACAACTTGGGCAACTGCAACCCAAGTCATACCTGGTACTATGACTTCATCTCCAGGCAAGATACCAATGGTTTCAAGCGCGATGGATAACGCCGCCGTTCCAGAAGTACATGGAATAGCGTGTTTAGTACCTATGTAGTCTGCCCATCTTCTTGAGAAAAGAGTACTAAAGTGTGGCAATGTCTCAGACTGGCCTGACAACGTCCAACGCGTAGATCTAAGTGCTCCTTCTACATCAGTTAGTAGGTCAACATCGCACACCGGCCAATTCATCTCAAAAGGTTTCATGCATCCTCCTATAACACCAAATTTAATAGCCTTTTGCTTAACAACCGTTTGTAGGCACTTATGATATCGCCTTCTCGAATACGTCCATCAAATAGAAGTTGACTAATTGTTTTAATGCCATCAGCGACATCAAAACAGGACAACTCTGTCTCTGTAACCCGTTCGCTATATGTTGCTGTATTGATGTAATATGAACAGGATTCATTTGTAGTTTTTTTGATGGTAGTTACAAACTCTTTTTTTATTGGTCGCAATAACTCGTATAGCTTATCACCACAAATTCTTTTCTTAATAATGAAATCGCCGACAACCAAATAGTCCAAGTCTGTAAGTAAAAAGCATTGTATAGCATCATACGCGTCACATACAATTGGCTCCGCATTTACGTTAAATGAGGTATTTAATAAAATAGGAACCCCTGTAATTTCTTTAAAATTCTTTATTAGCTGGTAGATGTCCTTATTATATTCTCCAACAGCTTGAACTCTCGCTGTATTATCTATATGTGTTATAGCTGCAAGTTTTTGTTGGTTTTCCTTAACAATTGGAAGATTAAATACCATATACTCCAAGTTCACTTTACAATCTGGAACTAGGCTGTGTCCCGCAATAGATTGAGATAGAATAATCCCCTGGCTCTGACTTTCGGAAAAAACCTGTTATGGCTCGTTACGACCTTCCTGATGAAGCATGGGAGTTACTGCTCCCCTTATTGCCC
>NZ_CAWNWY010000085.1:0-2541 GCF_963878365.1 Photorhabdus sp. HUG-39
CTGGTCAAACAATGCGATTGCGGGGCACCGAGCCAAAGGAACAAGCTTAAAAAAGCGGGTTGGTGCGATGATTATCGGGCAAGAGTTTTCTTTGGATGAATAGCAGTCAAAGTATGCTCGTGCCCTGCAGTAATTCAGTGCGGATTGAAGCTTAGAGTTTACCAAAGAAATGATTTATTTGATCCCAATCATATTGATGACTTCGGAAGGACGAATATTCAACGAATGAAGAAAGGGATTGCACCTATTGGTAAGGATGGCTTAGAAATAAACCTTCATCATGTCATTCAAAATGAACCTGGCCCAATGACTGAAATTTTAAGTAGTACCCATAGTAAATACGACCGTATGCTTCATATGTATTCAAATCAATGGGATAAAACATGGGTCGGTCCTGATGGCATAAGACGCACATATAATAATGCGCCACCATCAACGAATAGGCGTCCATTTAACCAGTGGAAGAAAACATATTGGAAAAAAAGAGCATTGGACTTTTTAACTCCTTAAGAAGAAGGAAGCTATGAATTATATAGATTTAATTGAAAAGGAAATGATATCAAGCGGGGAAGAAATTCTTTCTAGTGGCGGGGTTGATATAGATACTATCCGTGAACTCGAATCATTGCTTGGTGTTACTTTTCCTGAATCATATAAAATTTTCTTACAAAAATATGGAACACTTTCTTTCGGCGGAGATGATTATTATGGAATAACTAAAAAGGAAATAAATGGAAATCAAGCCCCATGTATTCTGTATGTAACAAAGCAAGCCAGAAATTCCGGTGATATAGATGAAGGGATGATTAAAATGAAATCATCGGGATATGGTCCTTCCTATTCTATTGATACCAGTATTAAAGGAAAAACAGGAGAGGCTGTAGTAGTTGAGACTGAATTATCCTTCAAAAGAGATGGAGCTAAAAACATAATTGCAGATAGTTATGCTGAGTTTCTTTTAGAAGAAATAAGACAAGCTATAGAAGATTTATAAAATCCACTTTATATTAATAATGACAAGCCAGAGAAATCTAGCTTGCCCATTTTAAAATGAAACGTCTCATCCCGCCTTATCAAAATTAGATGAAAAGAATAAAACAGATATTTTTTACTTCTTCAAGGTAGTAATATCTGATACATCATCAACTATATTTTTAATCATTGATAGTTCTCACTTTCCATCCAATATAGATGGTTATTTTACGCTAACATATGAAGACGAATAAATACAAGTAAGTTTACAAGGCTTATTCATAGAGAAAGCTGATCATAAAGGTATTTTTAATTAAAAAAGTAGGACTAAAAGATCCCCGTGATCTTTCCGACTTTGTTATTTTTATACTTAAAATAAATATCTTACAGAGTTGGATTTATATATTAAATATATAAATTAAAATCATAAAAATATAAAATAAATAAGAAGATAAAAAATTAATAATACAAAAAAATATAAAATTCATATAAAATATATACATAAGATATATTTTAAATATTTTATTCTATTTTCTTTCTGAAACAACAAAAAGCCGGAATCGCTTCCGGCTGGCTTCTTTCTTACCGTGGGTGAATACCCATGCCACGCCAATGCCGACGGATTAGTGCAATGGCAAGGCATCAAGGTAATCACGGATATACTGATGCAATAAAAAATACTCTGGATAAAATAAATTTAAATCAATCAACTGATGCCATATCGAAACAAGTAGCTAACATCCAAAATATAACTAAAAAAGATATGGAGAATGGCAATATTATTAAACACAAAGATAGGTATAACACTAACATTCAGGGGGAAGACGTAAATTAAAAAGTCAGACAAAGCATCTTTGATCTCTGGAGTAGAATTTTAGGATAATTTAATCTGGGTGAGATAATAAATTTTTATATGGAACCCGTTGAATTCTTTAAAAGCTCGGATTTTTTATCCGGTTCTATTGAAGAATTTAATGAGTATGAAATTATTGATAATAAAGATAGAGCATTAAAGCTTCTTTTCGATCAAGACGTACCAGGTAACTATATGGTTTAGAGTGATTTTTCTCTGATTTGGCATCCGAGTTTTATCTTCATGAGGATTATAAAAAAGCAGAAAAGGATATCCTTGATAGAATAAAAACATCTACTCAGGATCAAGTTAAAGAAAATATGAGAAAAAGAAAATACTATCTTATAAGAAAGAAACAAGGGTTAGTTGATAACATAGAATACGATAATTCTCTAAATGAAGTAAACGACTAATGTAATAACAGGTTAAATATGATAAGCATTTATCGATATTTATTTTCTTTTAATCAAAACGCTAAATTAGAAGCCATATTCTCTATATTTAAAAAAGAAGTTATGCCGTACGGTATATCAACAATGCCGCCACGCAGGAACAGGACGCCATCTGGCACTGTTTTCAGCAGCACGGACTGGAAGCCGCCCTAAAAGCGGCGGAACAATATCAGCAACACCTGACCGAACCCCGGGATCAGTTCTACGGTCAGTTACTGACGGCACAGTTACTGGAGCAGGCGGGCATGAACGCGCTGGCACAAC
>NZ_CAWNWY010000086.1:0-2338 GCF_963878365.1 Photorhabdus sp. HUG-39
TGGCGCCATTTTTCCCCAAAGTTCATCACTGAGCCGCCATTTGTTGTTTGCCATACTCTCTATACCTTCAGAAATTATCCGTTCTAGAATATTATACAATATGACAATTCCTTTTGGGATAGGCTCTAAGCAGCTAATATGGCCTAGGTTCGATATTATACCGAACTTAGACCATTTAGTTGAGAATTAGTCACCTAGAGGAATTACTTCGGATAACTCGTTCAATAGGTTGTCCATTCTCGTCAAAATATCGGCTTGGCCAAATTTCTGAGGGATGTACTCCGAGATTGTTCGCAATAATCCACTCTCCTTTAGGCCAAGGTCGTGATAGAGCATTAGCTAATGTAGATGAGCTAAGTCCCTCCTTACGTGATACCGCTGCTAAGGTAGTGCCGAGCTTACGTAAGGCAGCGATAATGTCGGCGGTATGCCAATCTTTTTTATTCATTTCCTTTATATCTCCATATAACAAACGCAATAAATTATCCTATTTTGGGATATTTAAGTAAATGGTTGATATTCGATTTTGGGATATTAATCAAGGTTAAAGAAATGGCATCGATTTATTCATATGAATATCAATTGGTTATAAACACTCTTCGTAAAGCTAGGATAGAAAAAGGTATTACTCAAAAAAGCTTGGCTCAAGCCTTAGATCGACCTCAATCATTTATTGCTAAAATTGAAAATGGTGAAAGAAGGTTGGATGTGGTTGAATTTGTGCATATAGCACACTTGCTATCTGTCGATTATGTGCTAATTTTAGAAAAAATTTTGTTCAAAAAACAACCTAAAAAGTTAAAATGATCGGAGCTTATAAAATAAAAAATCCCATTTTGGTATAAATCAACAATCGATTGATATTTAATCCTAAATGCTTAGTAGGATTAAATATATGGTTTCAATTTACTCTGATGAATATCAAATAGTTATCAAAGCACTCCGTGAGGCTCGTATAGCAAAGGGGGTCACGCAAGAGAATTTAGCTCAAGCGCTAGATCGCCCTCAATCGTTTATTGCGAAAGTTGAGAATGGTGAAAGAAGATTGGATGTTGTGGAATTTGTTCATATAGCACATTTGTTATCATTAGAACCAAGTGTTCTCATAAAAAGAATCCCAAGAAAATATTCCTCGATATGCTGATAACTTTCTATCTACGCTAGTTTCATCAGATAGCGTAGCTAAAGAGGGATTCACATAGTTAACTATATTAACTATGTGGTAGAACAATTAGGGTTTAATATCCCTAAAGTTGTTTTTTATACTCCGTGTTATGCAGTATCTATACACATTTTACTCGGCTAACACTTAATTGGAGCTATCTGCGCTCTTTTTGCGCAGATAGATGTAACTAAACCGGTTCCGCTCTAGGCTGGAGGGGGCTGGTTTATGAGATCATGAGGTCGGCCTTTTCAGCTATAGCGATTTCCCCAATTTTCGGAGCTTCGGCTCCCTTAATTTGACCAACGATTTTTACGCATTGCGTATTGCTAACTTATATGCTGAATTCCGAAAATGACTTCACGTTTTTCCTGTCTATACGCTCATTCTTCTCGTTCGGTTAGGTAAATTTGTCAGGCGCTTCTTAATAACTTCTTAGTCTCAAGATAGAGGTTTATAAGGCTAAGATAGCTTTACATTAGAGGTAGGTTCAAGTTCAGCTAAGATCATAGCTGAATGCATTCCAATCATTTTCATTTGGTTTCTGTACTGTGCATTATGATAGGGGTGTTAACCCCATTTTAATGAGTGCAGAATATACCGCCTAACTGTTCGGAATTGGTTACCGTGCTACAGATTTAAAGGAAAAATGGGTAAATTGAATAAATTACAGTCATATTTACGACGCTAGTTGTGTAAAAAATTTTCAATAGATGAAACGCAATTGTCGCTTTATTTATCGAGCGGATAAGCGAAATTTATCGCGCGCGGCGTCAGGTAACACGCCGGTAGAGTATGTGATGGAATTTATGGAGATATAAGTATGGCAATATCCAACAACGACAAGATGTGCCCGGCTGTCACATCAATCACCTGCACAATGGAAATAGGCGTTTCCCGCTGATGAAGATCCCTGTTATCTGGCGGAAAAAGCCGAATACGCCCTGCGTCTGCCGGCAATGATTATCACCAAACTGGGCGCTATTCGCTTTCTTAATCAAATCATTATGAGTGGGTTGATTAAGGTTGAGGAGCTTAAGCATGACTTTCTGTGGCCCTATAAAGCGGAAGTGGTGTTTGCTATCCGCGGGAAGAAGGATGTTCCTCTGCCTATGCTGGCGACCAGTCAAGTCTCTAAGCAGCGTTATGGTGATAATTTACCGCAATCCAGTAATC
>NZ_CAWNWY010000087.1:0-2321 GCF_963878365.1 Photorhabdus sp. HUG-39
GCAGGTGATTAAGCGATAATCTGTTGATATTTAGCGCGGGGATAACGGGCTGGCACCCGTTACCGCCGCTTACCACAGCAACTATAGGAGTAGTGACTATGGCTAAGGCGCATTCTAAAGCAGAAGCGGCGGTAAATAAAGCCGTGAAAACAGAACGTTATTACACGGTGGGTTATGTACCGAACGGGAATAAGGTCAACAACGCCACCCCGGCGATACATCTTAAGGGACAGTGGCTGAGACAGGCGGGGTTTAATACCGGCGGCCAGATTACGGTGAAGGTGATGGATGGCTGTCTGGTGCTCATTCCTGACAGTGAAGCCACGCAACAACAGCATCAGCAGTACCAGCGGCAGCAGGCCCAACTGCGGGAGATAAAGCAGCAGATGCGGGCGTTGATAACCGGTTTTGTGGGTTAAGGGGAGAGCATGAGATGACGATAGCCATTGAACATTTGCAGGACATTCAGTTAACCCATATTGAAGCGCTGGCTTTGGCTCAATTGGTTAAGCGGCTGAACTGGTCAGAGATACGGTCGTGCGCGGTGAATGATGAGGAAGCGTATCAGATTAAGGATGCGATCTCTAAGCTACAGTCGGCACTGGCTTACCGAGGGTATTCACCAAGGTAGATCATCAGAAGGCCGGAAGATCGCGGGGGATCTTTCCGGCTTATTTTTAAATGCTGCTAAATTCTATATTTTTAGAAGGAAAACCATCAGGGAATGACATGCATTTGACGTTTCCTGATAAAACACCTTCTAAAAAATTAATGAAATTTTCTTGCCTATATTCAACTTCTGGTGCTCTTGCCGCAATAATAGCGACATTCCATAAGTCACTATTATCTGACGATGCAACCCAAAATATATAATCGCCGTTATCTGTAACTCCTATAGGAAGCAATCCATTAATATCAGGATAAAGAATAAACGGATAATAATCTGGATCAGATTCAACAAGGGACTGAAAATCTTCAATAATCCATTCTTTCTGCCTAAAAAAATTTAAATCATCATCTTCGCTAAATGGGTTAAATATAGTGATAAAATCAGCAATCCTACCTGTTCCATATTGGGTTATAAAATCAATATAGTCCTTAGGAAAAGAATGCTGTTCATCTATTAACGGCCACGTTTCACCTTCACCATTTTCATTAGGATGAACAGGCAAGGGCAATAGATTCTTTAAGCTTTCTATACTCATTATTTACATTCCTGGGGGGTTAAGAACAGTGACATATTCAAAGGAGCCCCCTGAACCTTCAGCTTTCATTGTAATACCTGCTGGTATTCTGGATGGTCCCTTATAAATAGGAATAGAACTCATTTCAATAACTTCTCCCTGTTCTAAGGCTTTTCTTATTCTACCCTCGACTCCACTCATGACAGGAGTATTAGTAGGTCTTTGTTGAAGAGTAACTAGGTTTCTAACATCATCACCAGAACCACCTAATTGTCGTCCGAGCAAATGGCCCCTAGCTCTGTTAGAACCTTTTCCGGTAATAAATCCTGGCGGCTGTATATCAGGATTAGCGTGCGTACCTGTATTAATATGACCTTTATCTAAAGTGGCATGAACCCCTGTAGGGCGCCCTAAATGATCTAATTCGCCATATTTAATACTATTAGGACATCCCGCTAATCCGAGCGGATCAATCCAGTTCGCCGGATTATGGACATACGAATAGGGATTCAGACTCCCTGCCAGCCCAATCGGGTCGGCACAGAGATATTGCCCGGTCTCGTTATCGTAATACCTAAAACGATTATAGTATAGCCCGCTTTCCTCGTCTTCGTACTGCCCACAAAAGGGGCATCAGCTCCGAGGCAGTCATACTTATAGGGCGATGCCAGGCCGCACAGGACAAGGCTTTCAGAAGGACGCGTTTCGCCCATTTTGCTCCTGCAACTTTTTTTGACCCGACGTGCCTTTTCAGGATGTGTGCACGCTACCGCCATACCCTGACGCCCTTATCCGGTCTGCACATTGAGCAGTATAGCGGCGGTGTTAGCTGCCGTTAACCCCTTGTGTGTATTTGCTGACGTGTTTGTACACCGCCTTTCAACCTGCCAGAACCGGGTTTTATCGATAACCCGTGGCGGCGGGGCAGCTTGTCTGCGCCGCTGACGCGGGTTGGCCGGGTGCGGGCCGGCGAGGCCCGCAGGTGACGCTGTTCAGCAGGGAAGCCCCTGGGGGCTGCACGGGGCGGAGATGGCGAGCACGGGAATGAGCAAGGAGCTTGCGACTGCGAACCGGGCGCAGCCAGTGCAGCGGGGTTGGGGTGGGGGCAATAAATTGCGGCCAGCTTGCTGGCCTGCT
>NZ_CAWNWY010000088.1:0-2203 GCF_963878365.1 Photorhabdus sp. HUG-39
GGGCAATAAGGGGAGCAGTAACTCCCATGCTTCATCAGGAAGGTCGTAACGAGCCATAACAGGTTTTTTCCGAAAGTCAGAGCCAGGGGATTATTCTATCTCAATCTATTGCGGGACACAGCCTAGTATTATCAAAGGTGTTAAATTCTGTATTGTCTTTTCGATTGGCTATAGATTGATAGAAAGTATTTTTAAGGATGAATATACTTTAACCGATTTTATCGGCAACATAACAATGGATATGGCTAAAACTGCTATTATTGCTGCTTCCTCTTGGATTGTAGGATCACTTTTAACTGCCACTGCTTTGGTAGGTGGAAGTATTATTGTTGTTGCGGGAATAGTTTTAGCTGTTGGAATTCTAGCGGCTATCGGTTTAGATCTTGTTGATAAGCAATATGGAATAAGCGAAAAATTAATAGCACTTTTGAAAGAAGAAATGAAGAGAAAGCCAAGAACACCGGAAGCAGACTTACAATATTTTTTTAATACGATGGGAAGAATTAGGTGAATAGCAAATATTTAAAAGCCTTGGGTGGAGTAATATTGTTATTATTCCTTACATTTCTGATGTACTTCATTATTAAATCTGCTGTTTCATTAGTATTAATGAAAGATGAAATAACATTCTCCAGCGCAGTTATTATAAGTATTCTATCTTTCCCTATAATATTTTACTCTTTATCAGGTTCTATTTTTTTCTTTATATTTGATAGATTACCTAAATACAACAAGATACTTGTTAAGTACCTGAGTAGATTGATGATTGCATCATTTGTCATTAGCTTACCTATCTCTTTTTATGTTGATTATAAGTTAAAAAATGATGGTTATTTGACATGTGATAAAATATCGTGGATGTCACCAACAACCTACGTAAAAAATTTATTACTTTGCAAATGAAAAGTTTTGTAAATATTTTGTCTTCATGTTTCCCCTTGTTTAGCCTCTAAATCACAGAGGCTTTTTTATTATTTTTCACGGTGTTAAATAGTGTTTTAAAGAAAATAACTATTCCAAAAACACCATGAAAAAACTACTCGAATTACACCAACAGAAAACCGATTTAACCCAACAAATGCGCTCGTTGCTTACCAAAGCCGAAGACGAAAAGCGCTCACTCAGTGCGGATGAAGCGAAACAGTTCGACGAGCTGCGCACTCAGTCTGATGCACTCAATACGGAAATTGCCCGTTATGAGGCGCTGTCTGATGAAGAACGCAGTCAGGCAAGCAAACCCCAACCGACCAGCAAGAACCTCAGTAATGACGAGTTGCGCCACTATATTCTGACCGGAGAAACCCTCGCCTTGTCTACGGGCGTTCCCTCAGAGGGCGGCTACACCGTTATCCCCGAACTGAATAAGCAGATCATGCAGCAACTTACCTGTGGGTCAGTCATGCGCCAAATCTGTACTCTCAAAACCACCCGCAGCAACGAGTATAAACAGCTTGTTTCGGTCGGTGGTGCGGCAGTGGCACACGGTGAAGAAGGTAAGGCACGCGGTGAGACTGGCACGCCGAAGATGGAAGAAGTCAGCATCAAGCTGTTTCCTATCTATGCCTACCCCAGAACCACCCAAGAGACCATCGATTTTAGCGATGTGGATATCTTAGGCTGGCTGACCTCAGAGATTGCCGATACCTTCGTCGATACCGAAGAAACGGATCTTGTCAGCGGTGACGGCAGCAAAAAAGCCAAAGGTTTTCTGGCTTATCCCCGCGATACGAAAAGCGACAAGGTGCGTAATTTTGGCACGCTGCAAAAACTGGAAGCTACCACGCTTGAGGCCGATAGCCTGATTGATCTTAAGTTCCTGCTTAAGAATAAATACCGTAAAAACTCCGTCTGGGTGATGAACTCCAATACTGCCGCCAACGTGCAAAAGCTGAAAAACGGTAACGGAGATTATATCTGGCGGGAACGTTTACAAGCGGGTGATCCCGATATGTTGCTGGGCTTACCTGTCCATTATCTCGAATTTATGCCCGATGGCGTGATCGGTCTGGGCGACTTCAAACGCGGTTATTTCATTGTTGACCATGAAACAGGTATCCGCACCCGCCCCGACAATATCCTGTCTTTCCTACACAAATATTTTAACCTGCCCCCTCGTTATTGAACTTTTTCCTCATAGATTGATCTCAATAACAAACCCGACTTGAGGTAATCTTTATGTTTTCAACCTGCGCTGAACAATGGG
>NZ_CAWNWY010000089.1:0-2095 GCF_963878365.1 Photorhabdus sp. HUG-39
CCGGGGTTATCAGCCCGGAAGGCACCCGCTGGCGTTATGGCTATGATGCCTTCGGGCGACGGATTAGCAAGCGGAAAGAGGAGGACACCGCCGGACCGCCGGTGAAACCGACCGCGATAATCGGCTACGATTACCTGTGGAGCGGGGAGCAGCTGATTGAAGAGACGCCGGTGTATGCGGACGGCACCGTCGGGTATGAGAACAGCATTCACTGGCTGTATGAGCCGGGTGCCCTGACGCCTTCGGCCCGGTTTGAAAAAGGCCAGCTATATTATGTCGTGAGTGATCACCAGGGGACGGTGCGGGAAATTCTGACCGAGGCAGGGGAACTGATCTGGGCAGGACGATTACTCACCTGGGGCGAGCCGGAATGCTGGCCGGTGCTGACGGTCAATGACCCCCGGAACCTGACGTGTAATCTCCGGTTTTGTGGGCAGTACGAAGACGAGGAAAGCGGGCTATACTATAATCGTTTTAGGTATTACGATAACGAGACCGGGCAATATCTCTGTGCCGACCCGATTGGGCTGGCAGGGGGTGAAAACCCGTACAGTTATGTCCATAATCCGGCAAACTGGATTGATCCGCTGGGTCTTGCTGGCTGTCCAACTGACTATAGTCAAAAGAGAAAATATTGGTCATCAGACCCGATTACATTTAAAGGGAATAAGGTATATCAAAGAAATGATCTGTTTGATCCTCAACATATGTCGGCATGGCGAGATCAAGGAAAAGTGATTCGAGGAACTAATATTGAACGAATGGCATCAGGTAGGGCCCCTGTTGGGCATGATGGAAAAGCTGTAAACTTACATCATATGTTACAAACTCAAAACGGTCCTATTGCTGAAATGAGCCAAACATTCCATAAAGTTAATCACAAAGCAATTCATATAAATCCTAATACGATTCCTTCAGGAATAGATCGAGCTACATTTAATAAATGGCGAGAACAGTATTGGATCAATAGAGCTGGAGATTTTAAATGAACAGAGATGAATTAATAGATTTATTCGCGGAATATCCCGATTTATTAAATATGGGAAGTGCAGATGATGCACCCTCTCCTGAATGGATAAATAAAACAGAAAAAGCATTATCACTAACATTACCTGATGATTATAAATGGTTTTTGAATAATTTTGGCGGTGGTGATATATGTGGAGATGAGATATATAGCATATATTGCATTCCGTTTGAGGAAGCTATTGGCGGTGATTTAGTATATCAAAATACAATAGCTAATAATTACCTTAATGAAGGAAGGTTAGTTGTCTCAAATACAGACTTCGGAGAAGAATTTTATTTCAACACAAATAATTTGGTCGAAGTTTATATATCATTAGGAACAGAAAATAAATTATATGCAAGCAATTTCATTGAGTTTTTATATAAGCGATTGATGTCATATAAATAAATATGAAAGGCTGGAAGATCTCAAAGATCTTCCAGCCTTATTAATATCTACCGTGGCGAATATCCACTGTACGCTAGAGCAGATTGAAGCTTAGAGATCGCATCCTTAATCTGATACGCTTCCTCGTCATTCACGGCACAGGCGCGTATCTCCGTCCAGTTCAACCGTTTAACCAGTTGGGCCAAGGCCAGCGCTTCAATGTGGGTTAACTGAATGTCCTGCAAATGTTTAATGGCTATCGTCATCTCATGCTCTCCCCTTAACCCGCAAAACCGGTTATCAGCGCCTGCATCTGCTGCTTAATCTCCCGCAGTTGGGCCTGTTGCCGCTGGTACTGTTGATGCTGTTGTTGCGTGGCTTCACTGTCAGGAATGAGCACCAGACAACCGTCCATTACCTTCACCGTAATCTGGCCGCCGGTATTAAACCCCGCCTGTCTCAGCCACTGACCTTTAAGATGTATCGCCGGTGTGGCGTCGTTGACTCTGTTCCCGTTCGGCACATAGCCCACCGTGTAATAACGTTCTGTTTTCACAGCTTTATTTATCGCTGCTTCTGCTTTAGAATGCGCCTTAGCCATAGTCACTACTCCTATAGTTGCTGTGGTAAGCGGCGGTAACGGGTGCCAGCCCGTTATCCCCGCGCTAAATATCAACAGATTATCGCTTAATCACCTGC
>NZ_CAWNWY010000090.1:0-2079 GCF_963878365.1 Photorhabdus sp. HUG-39
AGACAATAGCCGGGCTGAATCAGGCGATCCAATACCGGGGCAAAAGCCAAAACCTGGCGGTCCAGCTTAGTCGGGTGCTGCACCGTAACGCCGACCAGAAAACCTTGCTTAACGGCGAAATTTATCGCCGGACTTCGCGCAATTTTATTGATAAGACCGAAGTCGATGTTCAGCGCCGGGAAACCGCGGGCTGGAAGCTGGGGCTGTCCCATCATCACTTTATCGGCAGCGCGACGCTGGATACTAGGGTGACTTACCAGCAGGGTATGCGCTGGTTTGGCGCACAACCGGCACCGGAAGAGTACCGCAATGAAGGGACCGCCTTACCTAAAATCACCCAATTCTCGGCGACGCTGGCCGGGCCGTTAACCTTGTTTTCTCAGCCTTTTTCTTATCAAACCCAGTATTTGCGTCAGATAAGCGCCAGCCCATTGACGCCCCAGGATCGCTTCTCGATTGGCGGTCGCTGGACGGTACGCGGCTTTGATGGCGAGCTGACCTTATCCGCTGATCGGGGCTGGTACAGCCGCAACGAACTGGACTGGCAAACCCCGCTGAAAGGGCAGTCGCTGTATCTGGGGATCGATTATGGCGAGGTGGGCGGCCGGGGCAGCGACGCGCTGCTCGGAAAACACCTGGCGGGGAGCGCCCTGGGCTGGCGCGGCAGCCTGAAAGGGGTGAGCTACGACCTGTTTGTCGGCGTCCCGCTGTCCAAACCCGCCGGTTTCCAAACTTCCCCCGTCACGGCCGGATTCAACCTGTATTGGCAGTATTAATTCAAATAACAAAACTGCCGGTGGGTAGTGTTGTGTGGAGTAAAAATCATGAACAAGCAGTTATATCGTATTATCTTTAATCAATCTCGCCAGCTGTGGATGGTGGTGGCCGAGATAGCGCGGGCCGGACGGGGACGAACCGGACGCCGCGCTCATCGCCCGTCTTCACCGCAGCGTCGTTGCCGACTCACCGCGCTACGGTTTGGGTTGTTATTCGCCCTTGGCGGAGTTTCGCTCACCGCGCAGGCGGCGATTGTGGCCGACGGACAGGCGCCGGGACGTCAGCAGCCGACCATCATTCGCAGCGCCAACGGCACGCCGCAGGTCAATATCCAGACCCCGGGCGCCGACGGCGTTTCCCACAATACCTACCGTCAGTTTGACGTGGATAAACAGGGAGTGATCCTCAATAACAGCCATCAGGCCACCCAGACGCAACTGGGCGGTATGGTCGCGGGCAATCCGTGGTTAGCCAAAGGGGACGCCAGCGTTATTCTTAACGAGGTCAACAGTCGTGACTCCAGTCACCTTAATGGCTGGATTGAAGTCGCCGGGCATAAAGCCGAGGTGATTATTGCCAACCCTTCTGGTATCACCTGTAACGGTTGCGGGTTCATTAACTCACATCGCACTACGCTCACCACCGGACAGGCGCTGATGGAACAGGGCCGGCTGAAAGGGTTTGATGTCAATCAGGGGGAAGTGCGGATTGACGGGCGCGGCATGGACAGCACACAGCAAAGTTACACCGATATTATCGCCCGCTCCGTGGCGATTAACGCCAAATTACACGCGCAAGACCTGAAAGTGACCACCGGGCGTAATATTGTCGATGCGACGCATCAGCAGATTGAGAAAAAATCGGTTGACGATGAAAAGCACCCAGAGTTTGCGTTGGATGTGGCGGCACTGGGCGGCATGTACGCCCATAAAATTAGGTTGATAGGCACCGAGGCGGGGGTGGGCGTGCATAATGCCGGCAATATCGGCGCGTCTGCCGGCGAGGTCCATATCACCGCCGATGGTCGGATAGAGAACCGCGGCACCCTCAGCAGCCGGGATACGTTGCAATTAACCTCGTCTGCCGATGTCACTAACACCGGCAAATTGCTGTCACAATCGGCGGTGAATTTACAGACCAAAGGAGCACTGCGCAATCAGGGCCGGGTGGAAGCTCGCGGCGATGCCACGGTCAACGCAGGCACAATACACAGCAGCCATGACAGCGTGTGGGCCGCGGGACTGGATGATAACGGCAACACTACCCGTCCCGGCTCACTGACTCTGACCGCGCAGCACGTTC
>NZ_CAWNWY010000091.1:0-2009 GCF_963878365.1 Photorhabdus sp. HUG-39
GGGCAATAAGGGGAGCAGTAACTCCCATGCTTCATCAGGAAGGTCGTAACGAGCCATAACAGGTTTTTTCCGAAAGTCAGAGCCAGGGGATTATTCTATCTCAATCTATTGCGGGACACAGCCTAGTACTACAGCCGTACTTACTTTTTTCAACAGAAAAGACACCCATAGAAAAGCTTAATTCATGCGGTTTCTCAGAGTTGTGAGCATCAAGGAAAATGCAACTTTCTGATATCTACGGCTGTAGTACTAGTTAAGTCGTGCTCCTAACTGGAGCAAACGAGTGAAAGCATTTTATTGACACTGCTATCATCGTTCTTAAAGCGTTAATCGCGCTTTTAGAGCTGATCCGTGCATTTTTGAAATAGATAACGTAAACGTAGCTAAGGTCATCGGGGTCACCTCCCGGTGGCCTTTAACATTTACCGCCTTTGATCAAACAAGCCACTTTTGTTTAAGTGGCCTAATATACTAATCTAACAGCTTAAATTTGGTAATCCCTACTGGACTTGAACCCGTGTTCAAGCGATTATTGGTCCGGGAGTATAAACGGCACTACACCGCACCCACCTGCACGTTTTGGATCAAAAATTTTTTTCAGTTTTAAAATCCTACAAGACAAACGGCCAGACCGTGCCAGTACTAGCGATGTAAGAAAAATCGCAAACTGAAATGATTGAAAAGATTTTCAGGAAATTTCAAAACACAGTAATAGCGTGGTCTCGTGGCTATTAGAAAATTGAAATCCACTAAGTTAACCTGAAACTCTGGGAACAACAGTCTATCGAGGATAGCCGACGTCATGGCCGCATGAGTGCCAGCGAGATTATGACCATCGTGATTGCCTTTCATATGTCACATTATCGGGATTTTAAAAACTTTTACTTTGGATTAGTCCAACAATATCACCAACAAGACTTTCCCACCCTGCTGAGTTATACCCGCTTTCTGGGCGTCGTCTCATCGGTTTTAGGGTCCCTTTGCAGTTATTTGACGCAGGTGAAAGGGAAACCCACGGGACTCGCCTTTATCGACTCCACCTGCATTCGTGTTTGTCATAATGTGCGTATCCCTCGTCATAAGGTGTTTGACGGCATAGCGAAACGAGGAAAAGGGTCAATGGGAGGGGTTTTCGGTTTTAAGTTGCATTTCATAGTCAATCCTCAAGGAGAAATTGTGTCAGCCAAACTCACCTCAGGCAATGTCGATGATCGGGAGCCCGCGCGTGAATTAGCAACGGGATTAACAGGAACACTTTACGGCGACAAGGGATATATCAATCAGGCTCTGTTTGATGATTTAAACGCAACAGGTGTGACATTCATCACTGATACGCGCAGTAACATGAAGGCAAAAGCGCTCTCGGTGTGGGATAAAATGATGTTATCAAAGCGTTTCATCATAGAAACCATCAATGATCAATTAAAGAATATTTCTCAGATAAAACATTCACGACACCGTAGTGTGCAGGGATTAATGTTGAATGTATTGGGGGACTCATCGCTTATTGTCTCAAAGAGAACAAACCGTCACTGAATATTTCCTGCTCAGAAATGGATAGGTTAGTGAATGCTTAACCAGAACTCAGGTTATTTAGCAAAAACTTTGATCGTGCCTCAGGCACTGAGTTCCCTTCTTAAGCAAATCTCAGGTTAAATAAATAATATACCCGTTATCTTTCAAGTTGCCTCTTTGTTGGCGGCACGCACTCATCCCGGTCACATCGTTCGCTATGCCCCCGCGGATTCACTCCCTTGCCCCCGCGATGCATCTTGAAATCCATAGGATATCCCTTAAAACGCAAAAACCCCCAGCGCTCGCTGGGGGTTTCTACGGTATTTAAAGCCTGGCAGTTCCCTACTCTCACATGGGGAGACCCCACACTACCATCGGCGCTACGGCGTTTCACTGCTGAGTTCGGCATGGGGTCAGGTGGGACCGCCGCGCTATCGCCGCCAGGCATATTCGGTTTATTCCAGGCGGCGCGTCTCTTCTTCCGCAACCACCCG
>NZ_CAWNWY010000092.1:0-1939 GCF_963878365.1 Photorhabdus sp. HUG-39
GTGGTCTGGCCGCTGAGTACTGCATCGTGATGCTGAGACTTTTCCGTTTCGACGACCTGAGTCACCAACCCGGCGTTGGTGTTGTTAATCCGGTCGGCATTAATCTTCAAGTGGCGCCCGGCTTCAATCGTCGCCGCGTGGTTATTGAGCTCACGCGCCTGACCGGTGGCCGTCAGGGCGTTATCCAACTGGCCGCCGATGCGCATGTCGCCCACGCTGTAAATCTGCGCATGATGCTGGTTGTTGAGCGTTCCGGTGCCGATGTCCAGCCGGTCACGTGCCGCAATGACCGCAGCTTTGCCGTCCTGGGCGGTGTTATTCAATGTGCCCGTCTGGAGGGCCAGCTGGTCCCCGTAAATGCGCCCGGTGCCGGTATTGTTCAGGGTGTTGGCCGTGAGATGAGTCAAACCGCCGTCAATCAGTCCGGTGTTGCTCAGGGTATCATGAGCCTGGATTTGCGTTTGCCCGGCGCTGATTTCACCGGAGACGCTATTGGTGAGATGGTGTGCGTCAAGATGCAGCGCCCGACCGGCTTTTATCTGGCGGTCATTGCGGAGATTGCCGGTTGTTTTCAGGGTCAGATTGCCATTGGCCGCGGTGTTGCCGGTATGATGAAAATCCTCAGTTAAGGTGATCGCCATATCGCCCTGCGATAACAGTTGGCCGTCACCGCTCAGAGCATGGGCGTTAATCGTGGCGTGCTCCCCGGCAATCAGCGTGCCTTGCCGGTTGTTAATCACCAGAGACGTAGGACGGGTCTCGTCGTCTACGGTAAGCTGTTTGCCCGCGGAGATTAACCCCTCAGCATTCTCCAGCGTGTGACTCACCTGAGCTTGCAGGTGATTGGCTGCCCGTAAAGCGCCCTGAGTATTGTCCACCTGTTGCGCGTTGACCGTCAGGTTTTGCGCTTCCAGCCCGTTATCCGTCTGCTTCGTTTCCCGGTTAATCAAATGAGCGGTGTTCAGGGTCAATTGCTGACCGCCACGGATAAGGCCGCCGGTGTTATCGGTTTGAGTGTCAACATTGAGCGTGGTGTCGCCCACCGCCTGCGCCTGCCCGTGACGATTGTCGAGCTGATGAGTGTTCAGGGTTAACGTGTCGGTGGATAACAACTTGCCGTCCCGGTTATCCAGCGCGGCGTGTCGGGTGTCAATAGCCAACTGTCCGCCTTGCAGATGACCGTGGCGATTGTCCAGCGGGCCACTGGTGAGGGTCGTCTTGCCATCACCGAGAATATGGCCCTGCTGGTTATCCAGTAACTGCCCGTCAGTGTCCAGAGTCAGGGCGTCAGCGGATTGTAAGGTGCCCTCGCGGTTGGTCAGTTGTCGGCTGTGAATGTCCAGCCCGCTATTTCCGGCTATCTGGCCCTGAGTATTATTGAGTGCAGTGCTGGTCAGCGCAGTTTCGCCGTCCGCCACTATCATGCCACCGGTGTTATTGATATCGCCGGTGCGCAAAGTTAAGTGTCCGTCACTCAATAACCGGCCTGCTTTTTGGTCGGCATTGCGGGTATTGGTGAATCGGTGGCCGTGGGTATCAACGGTCATCTCGCGGCCAGCCTGTAACAACCCTGCGGTGTTATCCAGTTCGCCACTGTTGACCGTCAGCGTGTCTTCGGCTATCACCTGCCCCGCGGTATTGGTGAAGGGATGGCCTGTGGTCTGGCTATTGATATGCTGTGCCAGCAACACCCCCTGCGTGTTATCTAGAGTCTGGCTGGTCGTGGTCAGTCGGGTTTTGGCTTCAAGATGGCCGTGAGCGTTTTGAATGGCTTTGTCAACAGTGAGGGTGGCGCTGTCCCCGGTTGCCACGATGCTCCCCCGGCGATTATCCAGTTGAGTGGCGCTCAGTTGGAGCGCGTGGCCCGCTTCCAGCCGACCTGACTGATTATCCAGCGTGTCTTTGACCGCCAGTGTCAGCGAGCCTTTTTCGGCGGCCA
>NZ_CAWNWY010000093.1:0-1799 GCF_963878365.1 Photorhabdus sp. HUG-39
TTAATGCCACGGATGGAATGTTCATACTGTAATTTAGCTGTGTGCACTGCGGAGTTCACTTGCAGGGAAGGGTAACGTTGCGCCAGTTGATACTCTAAAGGAAAGTAGTCATAGAAGTCGTTGGGTAAGACCAGACAGTAGCCACAGTCCCCACTGTCAGGTTCGAGTTGTTCACATAAAAAATCCAGCCAGGACATAAAATGAGCCATGCCGTCTTGTTCTTTTAGATAATCCCAGGGCAGCACCAGACTAAGGTAGGAGCTATCATCGTCACCATCAATTTCTCGGGAATCCAGGTAATGCATCAGATAGCGGGGAGCTTCATAGATATTTTTGGCGTCACTAACATCCCAGCTAGAAAGTTGGTTTTTTTTCTGATTAAGAATACCCTCCTCAACTTTAGCAATATTTTCTGGGGAATATTTTTTTAACCCTTTCAGCTCATGACGATGAAAACGCAGGTAAGTGCCAAATTCTTCGCGAAAGCGCCGGTAGCAGGCCAGAATGCGTTGTTTTTTCTCCTGGGTATAGCCTTGTTTAAAAAACAAGGTGATAGAAATCCCAAGACGAGAAACAGTCAGTCCATCGCCATTGAGGAAGGTAAACGCGGCCAGTTGTGATTTCAACTGGGAAAAGTAATCTACAGTTTTCATCATTTTCTCCATGAATTATGAGGCGGTGGCGAATGTCACACTCGCCAATATTGCCAGGACTGCGGCTAACGCAGCGGCGCTTACCGCAGCCGCAGCGGCTAAAATTTCCACCAGTGCAATCAGCGCGGCAGCGACAGCAAGGGTGACCAGGATAACAACGGCAACGCCGGCAACAATCACCACCACTTCCAGCATGCCTTCCCCTACTTCTTTTAATATTTGCATCCAGCTAATATTTTTTAGCTCTTCCAGAGTGATATCTGAACCCTGTTGCACCGTCTGCCACCGGGCTTTTATCTCACTCTCCGTCCAGGTCACGATTTTTCCCGTTTGTTCATTAACCCAGGAAAAAGCGTAGCTGACCTGATGGCTTATCGGGTCAATAATCTCTTTACACACCCACTTGCCGGCTTGATTGAACCATGCTCCAAACTGAGCAAGGAGCTCCCGGGTACTGTCGCGGACATAATTCAACCCGTTTTCGGCCAGACCCGCCACCTCTTGCCCGAGGACAACCCAGTCTTCATAGCTGGGTAAAAACGACCAGCGGGAAGTGCTGAGAAGCGGTGGATTTTTTGTCAGCGGCTGTGGAATGGTCCCCGGCACACCCTCTGCAGGAGGGGTGGGTAAAGCTTCATCATCAGGAGGCGAACCGGGCGGCAGTGGGGCCAGTGGTATCGGATTTTTATAGTGTTGGGAATTGGGCTGATAAAGTTTTCGCCATGCTTCATCATACTGTTTTTGCTCTTCTGTGCGGTTATCGTCGACGCGCATTACCCCAAAGCGTTTTTCTGTTGCAATCTGGATATAATCAGTTTGTTGCCCTTTAGTGAGTTCATCCCCTGGAAATTTCACCTCAATCAACATTTTCAGATTATCGGGGTGTACGGAGCCATCAAAATAGGTAGCATTTCTGCCCGGCCAGCGGAGCGCTTCATCTTTAACCAGAATAATATCGGGCCGACGGATACCAATAACCCCAAATTTCTCTGCGTCTTCGGCAGAAGGCCGGGCAAACGGATTACTGGATTGCGGTAAATTATCACCATAACGCTGCTTAGAGACTTGACTGGTCGCCAGCATAGGCAGAGGAACATCCTTCTTCCCGCGGATAGCAAACACCACTTCCGCTTTATAGGGCCACAG
>NZ_CAWNWY010000094.1:0-1583 GCF_963878365.1 Photorhabdus sp. HUG-39
TCAGACCGCTGACAAACCCCATTGAAAATAATGGGGTTTGTTCCTTTCATTACGAATCATAATACAACTCATTTTCCTCATTGACCCGATTCAATCGCCCGTCAGGGCGTTATTTTCGCTTCGCGGGCATTGACTGGCTCGCCCTCCAGAGATAAAAACAACAAAGCATCGCGACCAGCAAGGCTATCTTCTTGATATTTTGGGCAGTTGCCGCCAAAAGACACTGTATTTGCACCTTCTGCAACCCGCGAAAATGGGCATAACGGTGCCCGTGATGTTGCTTCGCATCCGCAAAACTGCGCTCTATTGTTTCCTTTCGTCGCTTGTAAACTTTTTTACCCCATTCCGTTAGCCGGTTTTCTCTGGCCTGCTCTTTACTGGCCTCCCAGATATGACGGGTTATCGTTTTTCCGCCTTTCGCGTGCGTGCAGGCATCACGCTGCGGGCAACACTGGCAGATAGCCGCCGGGGCCTGATAATGCCGGTATCCCTGACGGTCGGTTGTGGTATAAATCAGTTTTTCTCCCTGCGGGCAGACATAACAATCCTGTAGCTGGTCATAGGTGAAATGTTTCTTCTGAAAGGTATTTGGTCCCTTATTCGGCCGGCGATAACCTATGATGGGGATAATGCCTAACTGTTCCGTCAGATAACAAACCGGGGCCGTAAAATAGCCCGCATCCAACCCAACCGCGAGGGGATTGAGAGCAAAACGCTCTAACTGACGCGTCAAACGCTTGATAAAAGGCTGGCTGTCGTGGACATTACCCGGTGTGGCGTAGGTATCGGTGATAATACCGACTTGTCCATCCACGGTACGGTGGTCAAGGTAAAAGAACCCCCTGGGTTTGTTGGTCCGGTGCATAAACCCGCTTTCCGGATCAGTGGTACTGACCTTCGTCTTTCTCTGCCGTTCCTTAAGGGCTGGCTTCAGGCTTTTTTTCCGGCTGCCGCCCGGTCTTGAGTGACGGCTTTATCCAGGGCGTCAACATAGGCGCCGGGAGGAACCGACCGCATGACATTCTCCGATTTATGCGGATTGGCACTGGCTTTCAGGTGGGTGCTGTCGGTATAGAGTACGTGTCCGCCCACAAATCCTTTGGCTATCGCCTGTTCAACAATGTGGTCAAAAATCTGTTGGAAGACCGCGGTATGATTGAAACGGCGGCGGCGGTTCTGGCTCAGGGTTGAGGCATCAGGGACCTTTTCTGTCAGTCCGAGGCGCAGAAACCAGCGGTAAGCCACATTAACCTGAATTTCCTGTACCAGACGGCGTTCACTGGGGACGCCAAACAAGTAGCCGAGTAACATCATTTTAATCAGCATGACCGGATCGATAGCAGGACGGCCATTATTGTGGCAATACAACGGGGCGACTAATTCGCGGATAAATTCGAAATCAATGGCAGCATCGACTTGACGGACCAAATGATTTTTAGGGACCAGCTCGTCAAGCGAGAGCGTTTCTGGCGGGAAAGTCTGGAGAGGGGGGGATCTTAACATGGTGGCAAGCTCCGTTGAGTGAACGGAACTTAATTAAAACAAAATGCCGGATAAAAAACCAGCACTTTGTCAATAATCTG
>NZ_CAWNWY010000095.1:0-1461 GCF_963878365.1 Photorhabdus sp. HUG-39
GTGGCGAATTTTATGCTCCAGCGCCGCATAAACCATGAGACAACATGTCATCACCATTAACAGCGCTTCTATCCGCTCCGGTTTTTTCAGGAAAATGGCAGACGTCAGGAATTCCGGACTTTTCAGGAAGCGAAAACCCCGCTCTACCTTTTGTTGTGCCTTATAATTAGCCAGTAACGCCGCCATATCAAGCTGTCCTTCATCCCGTTCATTGGTCGCTAAAATAAACCTCCCGACCCGCAATCTGGCCTGCTTCACATTGTCTAACCGGGTATAAGCCTGACCGGCTAATTGATAATGAACCGATTTGGGGTGTTGATGCTTGCCGGGTTTCCCGCGCCCCGCATAGACGGTAATCGCCTGAATTTCCGGCGAGGCGATGCCGATAAACTGGCATTGAGACTCAAAATCATGCAGTGCCTGTAAGGCATCCTCCCGGCAGGCAAAGGGCTTTTTGCCCAGTTTGTCGAACTGTTTAGACTCGTTTTCTGTTTCCCTGAGTGTGTTTTTCCGGAAAGTCTGGTTTTCACGTTTTTCTGCCGCCGTACTGTTCACCAGTAACCAACGCTGAGGAACGCCGCCATACGATGACGTCACCCAGCAGCCTGAATAGCCCTCACTGATGGGGCTGAATTGCTCCGCTGTCACGTTCAGGAGAGACTGTTTAGCTTCCTTGATCGTCAGGGGAACACGCGTAATAAATCGTTGTTTTTGCTGATGAAGCGAAGCGATCGCGGCTTCAGTATAAAGGGCGGCATCGGCCACAAAGTCGCGGCTGTTTTGTGCCGCTTTCAGACATTGAATATGGGTTTTGATCGTCTGGGCAAAGGCTTTGGCATCATTCGTATTCCCGCTCATAGCCTGCATGTAGACAGGGATACCTGCCTGATTTTCGCAAATCAGTTCAAGGACAACCTGGTTCAGTTCGGGCCGGTGATCCCGGCTATAACCCGGCACCAGTGCAATGCGTTTTGTGTCATCTCCCAACGCGCTGTCATAGTCACCATCGACATGAAAACTCGTGATATCCAAATGAACGGAATCGGGATTTAACCCTAATTTATCAACCACTTGCTCAGCAAGCACCTGATAAACTTCCGACACCCCCGCTTCATATAAGGCATCCAGTGTTCGGCCGAGCACATCATCATTAAGGTGTTCAGCTTCAATGTCAGCGCCAATTAAACGCGCAATCGGCTTATGTTGAAAAAAGCCGGAAAACATGTGCAATGTCCGGCTGTGAAACCCCAGCCCGTTAAGGATCATCGCCAGAAAAGCGTCGCCGTGAGAGACGGTATGCGATGAATATTTTGGGATAATGGCATCAATCATGCGGGGTAAACCGGCTTCATGACAAAAAGCGGCGATAAGGCCAAGATGATCGAGACGTTTAATGGCAGGTATGGGTGTGGACATATTCGCTTTCCGGCAAATAAAAGTAATAGATCAAAATTGGCGATT
>NZ_CAWNWY010000096.1:0-1452 GCF_963878365.1 Photorhabdus sp. HUG-39
GATGATTTAGGGGAAGAATCCGTTGATACCAGTGCGGTTCAAGTTAAGGCTCAGTCTAAGACGGAAGAGTGTGAAAAAACGGAAACTAAAAAAGAGTGTCAGGCTTGTCTTGCTATTCCGGTGACGAGTGAAAAATATCGCAAGGTGAGTCGCTGGAGCGCCATCACGATTAACTATCAGCGATTTATTGCTAAAACTAAATATGACCCAGCCACACAAATGATTCAGGAATTTCAGTGCCTGAAAGTGACGTTTGATGGCTGGCGGCCAGCGTATTGTTTATTTCTAGAGGCCAAAGCGCGGTATGACCAGTTTTTTGATAGCGATGGTAAACCCAAAAGGTGGTGGAAAGGCCGTATATCAGGGAAAAACCAAGCAGATAGGCAACAAGCTGTATGTGATGCATTAGATGAAACGCCTCATGTGGAGTGGCATTTTTTACAGCCTGTCAGCTATGGATATTTTAAAACGCTATTTATTGAACATAAAAATATCAGTGTTTATTATACTCCTTGCAAAGATTTAATTTAATTCGAGGTCAACGATGGCAATAATTAATTTGGAAATCAATGTGCGTTATGAACAACAGGAAACTATTACCTTAAATATGGTGTTAATGGATTTATTTCATATTACACGGCAGATTGATATTTTTTTCGGGCAGAAAAAGACGTGGTACTTAACAGGTTACTCTAGAAAACAGGCTCTACAACATATTGTGTTTGATGAACAGGGACCAACTGAAGTTGCTATCAAAGACTTTGAAAAAGAATATAAGAAAAGTTTTCCTTTTTTCAATAATGCTATATGGGATGGTGAAAATGATGAATTATCTAGTAGCATTGATTATTATAAATCGAAGCCAAACCATCCTAACAAGGTTTGGTTAATATTAAACTTAAGAATTGACAGTACCAAACTTGATACTTCCCGATTAATTGATTTAGTTAAATATTTAGCGACTAGTCGTGATTTTCCGTATATTCAAGTAGAAACCAACGGCTATATCTTAAAAGGCAAACAAGTTTTCCCTGATCGCTTAAGCGTCGGTTGGATGCTTTACCAGCCCTGTATTATTGATAAATCCTATCTTCCTATGGCGGAGGATGTGCTTCCTGTGTATCAAAATAATGAACAGATCGGCACGTTGATTATTACCAAAAAAGGTATTTTTGATGGCAGAAATCAGGATGATATTGATAAATCCAATGATGTTGAAGTTCAGTTGGTGAATCTGGGATTACTGCCATTAATTACCGAAGTTTAATGAGGGATGATATTATTTGCCAATTGAAAAACGATGGGGAACTTTCATGTTAAAATCAGTTATTCTGTTAGGTGATATGACAGATCATGGCAGTAAGGTTATTACCGTTATTGATGAATGTACTCACAATGGTGTACCTATTATGGCAAAAAATAAGCTAAACAGGAGACGTTAATATGCCAATA
>NZ_CAWNWY010000097.1:0-1425 GCF_963878365.1 Photorhabdus sp. HUG-39
CCAATTTTTATTTATAAAAGCAAGGAATGCTAAAGTAATACATACTGGGGCGACAGAACTAGCAGTTAGTGCGTAGCGAGAAAAATTATTAAGCATTATGTTCCCCCTCTCCCCCGTGCCTTTGATTGCTGTATATAATGACAGTATATACTATATTTACTATTTTATTGCATTACAAGAAGAATTATTTGCTTTTTAGATTGGTGGACGGAGATATCCTTAATTCCGGCACTGAGCAGGAATTAATTAAAATCAAAAGGTTATAGTAAGTTGAATGATTTCTCTCTTTTCTTTCAGGTAATCGTAGCGATCATAGTACTTGGTTGAAACTCCGGGTTTCTTATGATTTTGCAATCCCTCTCTCATCTCTGAGCTGATCCCCACATCCCTGTCTAATGGTGTAAAATCCATCGCTACACTTCATATTGAGTGCTTTTCCTGTTTGTACATAGTTGTGTATATATTTTGTTTTATTGTGATTTATTTTTATTTAAGTTTTTGTTTTTATTGTTATTTTTAATTACAATTTATTCGCTGCCGCTATGGTAATGCTTCGCTTGATTATGAGACGCTGATGAGACGTGAAAGTTTTCATACGTATTCGATGTTTTGCCAACTTTTGCGAAGTAATGCGCTGTGAGCTGCGGTTTTCGCTGTATCTAGTTGTTTTAAAACGTAGTTCTATACACTCATAATCGCTTGGTCACTGGTTCAAGTCCAGTAGGGGCCACCAGATTTTAGCTGTTAAATCAGTACATTAGGCCATTCAAACAAGAGTGGCTTTTTTGTTTCTGGTAGTCAGTGGCGACAAAATGGCGACAGAGATTTTTTCATAAAGCCATTGCCTGGATGAAAACACACTAGCCAGCTTCAATTTCTGGGCAAGAGTTAGTCTATTTATCAACCTTTTAACATTATCACCTTTTCTACCCTTATCCCTGATTCTCCTTGAAGATAATGCGAGAAACATAGATCAACTTTAAAAGCTTGTTTTGGACACCGAATAGAATCACAAATTGCTAAGACTTCAATTCTGTGTCTATGCAATTTTTCTGCACTTAGAACATTGGCTGGTTTCTGACAATAAGGGAAAATAATGAGCTGACTTAGTGAAATACTCTTCTCCCTGCCTATATAGCTACCGGTCTTTCTAATCGAAGGTAAAACTTCACTAGTACTACAGCCGTACTTACTTTTTTCAACAGAAAAGACACCCATAGAAAAGCTTAATTCATGCGGTTTCTCAGAGTTGTGAGCATCAAGGAAAATACAACTTTCTGGTATCTACGGCTGTAGTACTAGGTTGTGTCCCTCAATTAAATAATGACCTTAAGAAATAAGCGGATACAACCTAATTTCACCATAGCGATATAATTTCTTGCTGTCTTTTCATAACGGGTGGCGATGCGACGATGCTCTTTGAGT
>NZ_CAWNWY010000098.1:0-1354 GCF_963878365.1 Photorhabdus sp. HUG-39
CCAACCTTCAGCGCCAGCGAGAATGGCGCTGATGACAAGAAAAATAACATCAATCAGCTCGTATTGACGATTGATGTCAGAACGAGTTTCTTTCACAACGGTTAAATGTTCAATCAGGGTCTGGTTCGGATTCATGGGCGAGTATTAAAAAGAAAAATAAGGAGAATGAGATCATATAATTACGGTTCATTCAAGGGGGGGGTAAAAAAGTATGCTCGCGCCCTGCAGTAACTCCACCAGACTCAGGCTATTTAATTTTGAGCGGGGATCTCAGGTTACTGACAAATTTATTTAAAATACGGGGTGTTATCATTGCATATACCCTATGGATTTCAAGATGCATCGCGACGGCAAGGGAGCGAATCCCCGGGAGCATAGATAACTATGAGACCGGGGTGAGTGAGCGCAGCCAACAAAGAGGCAACTTGAAAGATGACGGGTATAAACAAGGATAAAAGGTCTAACAGATTAATCAGCCAGAAAAGCGATAACAATTGGACAGGTATTTAAGTGTTAACAGAGCACGAAAACAGTTTGAAAAGTAACAGTATGAATTGATTTTAATCCCAGATCATATTAAAGACATAAAAAGCAGTATAGTTTAAATAAAATCGTAGACTAGACTGATTAAAACAATGTAAAGCCGTTTAATCCAGCGTATTTTACAGTTTTATATAATAAATGAAAAACAATAACACTACAATTAACCAGACTCATATTCTGTTAAATCATTCACTTGAACTTTTTTATGACCGACTATTTAACTAGTTTATGGCAAAGTTTATACTATTTAAAAATATTATTAAAATCGATTCCTTTGGGAAAATAGATCATCTAATTAAATTATTCATATGTTTATCTTCCTTTTTTCCAGGAATATGAATATTAACAAAACCCATTTTTTTCTTGTTTTTCACTAAAATGTTTATGATGGGTAAGTTTTAAACTACTATTAAAAATCATTTTTTAATCTCTGGTTTTAATCGGCATAAGGTTTTAACCGTTATTTTTACCCTCTCTACATTTTATTTTTACTGGCTCTGTTTTACTGGCAATCCTAAGAGCCTATCCCAATAAGCGTAATTGTTGCAGGCCGTTCTTATAAATAAACAGTGAACATGGACAGCGCGGAAAAATCGGAACGTACACGTAGTACGTGAGGATTTTGAGCCTTCATTCCGCACCTAATTCAGGAATAAACCGCTTTATATTGTGCGCCTAATAAATTCAAAAGCTCATGGTGGTAAGATTGCATTCCTGTCACCATTTTATGTTCTTGAAATTCAAAGGTGTTGATCCCTTCAAAGGCCAGAAATACCCAACGCGCGGTGGGTGATTGTGTCGGTTTGTTCTT
>NZ_CAWNWY010000099.1:0-1243 GCF_963878365.1 Photorhabdus sp. HUG-39
CAGGGCAACCGCATGAATGATTAAATATCACTCACATTAGCAAAACCCGCCTGTAATACTCGCTCCAAAAATTGGGTTTTCATCCATATTCGTCTACGCTTCGCTTTAATGCTTAATTGACTCGTTTCTTTTTTCAGCATGTTTAACGAAATACGTCGTAATATCGCGATGTTTTCCGCCGCATTTTCACGGTAAATTTGACAATCATCTTCCTTAAACGTCACATCAAGCACCCAGTGAAGATTATTCTCTATTTGCCAATGGCTGCGTACTGCCTGAGAAAATTGTTCTTCTGTCAGTCTGGCTGAACTGATGTAGTAACGGTACTCCAGACTGGGCAATTTGCCGTTTTCTTGCCTGTATCCGATTGTGACACCCAGTGTTTTTAATCCCGTCCATTCCGGAAAATCGGTTTTGAATGTATCGGCATTCAGCACATGGCTTTCTCTGATTTCCAGACGACCATGACCCTGTTCTATCAACGCTTTTTCGGTTGTTAAGGGCAAAACGCGCTGGGCTTCCAGGGCTTTTTGAATGGCACGATGGAGACGTTTTTGGTTGTCTTTCACACTTAATAAATAATCCGCGCCGGCATCAATAATCTCCTGAGCGATCTGCGTTTGGCATCCCATCGCATCAATGGAAATCAGCGCGCCTTTCAGTTCCAACAACTTAATGAGTTCCGGGATTGCGGTAATTTCATTAGATTTTTTCTGGGTTTTAACCTGGCCGATGACCATTTTATTGGCTGTCGCATAAGCACTCACAAGGTGGAGAGCCGAACCGCGTTCTCCCGGGGCATAGGCACCCCGTAAGACTTTACCATCAATCGCCACTAATTCTCCCTGAGTAACCTGATGAACCGAACGCATCCAGTTGATAAAACACAGATTAAATTGTTCCGGATTAATCCGTGAGAGAAGCCGGGCAATCGTATCATCAACAGGGATCCCCGCCTTGAACATATTATGTTCAAGAAACCATTCATGGTGGCCTTCAATATACTCTTGGATCTCACTCCAACCATCTGCGCCGCCCAGAACAGCGCACAATGAGGCAAATAAAATATCGAATAAAGGGTAGGCGACTTTAGCGCTTTGACGGGGATCTTGAATGTCTGAGAAATGTTCAGTAAAAATATCAAAGCACATGGTTTTTGCTCTCAAAAAGAGAGTATGAGATCATAACTATTACCGTCGGTCAAATCTGATTTTTTTAACAAAATATTCACGATCTTGCCCTG
>NZ_CAWNWY010000100.1:0-1242 GCF_963878365.1 Photorhabdus sp. HUG-39
TGTAGTGGTCAACTAATTCCGGACAGTAAATTAGAGAGAGCCTCAGCTTTTGCCGGTGGCACCCCCTCGTTGAACTGATGTGGCCGACTCCAGTTGTCATAATCCATCAGGTAAAAACTTATATCCCGCTGGGCTTCTGCTCTGGTCATATAACCGGTTACAGGCATCCATTCTGATTTCAAGCTTCTAAACAGCCTTTCCATTGGGGCATTATCCCAGCAATTGCCACGGCGGCTCATACTTTGCGTCATGCGATAACGCCACAGCCTTTGCCGGAATGAATGGCTGGCATATTGGCTACCCTGGTCTGAATGGAACATCACGTTTTGCGGTCTGCCGCGTTGCTCGTATGCCATGTCCAGTGCTTTAACCACTCAATCCGCATCCGGCTTTGCCGATAATGCCCAGCCAACCACTCGACGACAGTATAAATCCAGTACCACAGCCAGATAATGCCAGCCGCCTTCTGCCCAGATATAGGTAATATCACCGCACCAGACACTATCTGGCGCGCTAACGTCAAATTCCCTATTGAGATGATTCGGGATATCTGACCGTTCAGTCCGGGCTGTTTGATAACGGTGTGGGCCAGGCTGCTTACTGATTATCCCGGCTTCTTTCATCAGGCTTCTGACCTTGAAGCGCCCTATCTGATACCCCAGAGCACGCATCATGCCCAGTAACGTTCTGCTACCCGCTGAGTGGCGGCTTGCTTTAAATAACGCGGTGATTTTACTGCGCTGCTCTAACCGTTCAACATTAATCAGCCTGCTGCAATGCTTGTGTTCGTAATAACTGCTGGCGGCAACATCAAACACATCACAGACTAATTCCACTGCTTCATGCTCTCTTAACGAGTCTATCAACGTGTACGTTCGAGTTCGTCCGACATCAAGAGAGCGGTAGCCTTTTTTAATATCGCTTTCTCCCGCTCTAACCGATTGACTCTGGCCTCCAGCTCTTGAATGCGCTGCTGCTCTGGCGTCAGGGCTTTAGCCTTCGGTGTCACACCGCCCCGTTCTTGCTCAAGTTGCTCAACCCAGCGCCGCAGTACCGATTCATCCACACCAAGTGACTTAACTGCTTCTGCAAGGCGGTAGCCTTGGTCAAGTACCAGACTGGCAGCATCACGCTTAAACTCTGTAGAAAACGTACGACGTTGTCTTGTCATTGAACACCTCTTTTAACTAACGTGGTAATCTTACCACTTAAATGGGTGTCCGGTTTTATTAGACCACTACA
>NZ_CAWNWY010000101.1:0-1232 GCF_963878365.1 Photorhabdus sp. HUG-39
GGGAACCTCTAAAAACTCTCAATACAAAAAATAAGATCAATTTTGCACTCACCAATAAATGACCTTATTGTGTATGACTTTTTCTTGCTTTTTCAGGGGAAAAAATAAACTCATCGCTTTTTCATCACATACCGGAATTAAAAGGCATGAATGCCGGATTTTCCAAAATAAACCAAACGTTGTAAATTATAGCAGGTTGCCTTCAGAGTCATCGCAAAAGTGGCTCGCAGCTGGCCTATCGTTCGGATAAATTTTTCACCCATCTGAGAGAATGAGCCAAAGATATGTTCTACTCGTGCCCGGGTTTTCGCTATTTTCTTATTTCGGCCTTTCTGACAGTCTGATAAGGGCTTATTGCGTGACGCTTTCCTCTGAATATGAACACGATAGCCCTGTTCCTTCAGCGCACGTTCACGCATCTGGCTGGCATACCCTTTATCAGCATAAATGTCCCGACTTGTATTTGACCGCTCCAAAACGGCTTCAAAAAACTGGCTATCATGGACAGCTGCGGTTCCTGTCGCGATGTGGCGGATCACTTTATATTTTGTATCGACATTAATGGTCAGTTTATAGCCAAAATAACTTTTACCGTTCTTTTTCGTCCAGGTTGCCTCGGTGTCTTTCTGGCATCGTTTGTTTGCTGTCCAGTTATCCGGGGTTTTACCCTGACGGATTTGTTCATTCTCTTCCTTCTTATTGTGCTGCTTAGGAACTGGAATCAACGTGGCATCAATGATTTGACCCCCTCTAGGAATGAATCCCTGTGTCGAAAGCTGATGCTTCGCCTCTTCAAACAACGCTCTGGCACCTGCCTGGCCAATCCGTTTTTCGAAACACCAAATCGTGTTACGGTCTGGAATATTAATGACATCGGTCAAGCGACAAAAACGTTGCCAGCTCATTCGGTCAAGCAATTGATATTCCATCTTTTCATCGGAAAGATTATGGAAATGTTTCAGGATAATGATGCGAACCATCACCTCAGTCGGGAATGGCGGGCGTCCACCTTTGGGAGAAATAATACGTGGCGCGACAAGGTCTATGGTGTCAGCCAGTGCCGAGAAATCAACATACTTATCAAGAACAAGTAGCGGATCACCTAATTCATCGATTTTTCGACGGTGATATTCGGATGCCAGCTTGTCTTTTTTTAAAGCAGAACGAGGCGGTATCATGACAGCGCTACCTTGCAGAGATGTACTGTGCCTACATTTTACTCAATTTTGTGG
>NZ_CAWNWY010000102.1:0-1208 GCF_963878365.1 Photorhabdus sp. HUG-39
AAGTTGGCCGACTCTCTTTGAAAATCGACCAACATCCTAATTTAAAACATGCGCTAAAATTATCAACCAAAGCCATTGCTCACCAATGGGATAAAGCAGGGATTGGCGCGATAAAGGGATATAGTCAAACAATTATACAAAGTGAAAAAATGGTTAAATGGATGAAATATGGTGGCCGGGTTGCCATTGGTCTGGATTTTGTTGATACCACCGGACAGATTATTGATGCCTGCAACTATGGGCAAACAAGACAATGTGAAAAAGTGGCTATCAAGGAATATAGTAAATTTGCTGGTAGAACAGGAGGTGGGATAGCCGTAGGATATGGTGGCAGTATAGCAGCAGGCGCAGCATGTGCTGCCCTTGGGTTTGCAACTGAAGGATTAGCTGTTGGACTTTGCATGGCTGGTGGCGGTTTAGCTGGTGGTTATGCCGGTAGTAAAGGTGGAGAATGGTTCCTTGAACTTATTGTTGAATCTTCAATGGGATTTTAATATGAATAGAATAACTTTTATCATCTTGGTTATTTCTTATATCTCTTTCAACCTTTTTCTCATTATATCAATAGCCATTTACAAAATAAATCAAAAAAAGATGGATAAAATTATTGAATTATATATGGAAAAAGGTTTTTGCTTATCAACAGCAGCATACATGGGTCATTCTATGGGTATTCATGGTCAAATTCATCCTGCCGTATTTTTCTATAAATTATTAACAGGAAAAAGAATAAGGATAAATAGACCTAATAGTAAATATATGCCACAAGAGTCTTACGATTTCATTCAAAATTTACCCTCCAATTTGACCCACTGGATAAAAATATATTTCATCACTATCAATATAAGCCTTGTATCCTTCTCTATATCAATGGCAATATGCCTATTTCAAAAATACGCTTAATCATACTAAAAATTCAATGGGACTTTAATGTGAACATAATCACTCTTATTATTTTAATTATATTTTACATCTCTTCAACAATTATCCTTCTTATATCAATAGCCATTTACAAAATAAATCAGAGCAAGATGTATAAAATTATTGAATCATATATAGAAAAAGGGATTTGTTTATCAGCAGCTGTAAAGCTGGGCCGTTTTTTGGGTGTTTATGGTCAGTTTCAAGTTGCTATTTATTTATCAATTACTAATCGAAAAAATGAGAATAAATAAACCTGATAGTAAATACATGCATCAATAATATTA
>NZ_CAWNWY010000103.1:0-1130 GCF_963878365.1 Photorhabdus sp. HUG-39
GAACCAGACCCTGATTGAACATTTAACCGTTGTGAAAGAAACTCGTTCTGACATCAATCGTCAATACGAGCTGATTGATGTTATTTTTCTTGTCATCAGCGCCATTCTCGCTGGCGCTGAAGGTTGGCAAGATATTGAAACTTATGGTCGGGCCAAAATTACGTGGCTGAAAAAATATCGCCCCTTTCTCAGTGGAATACCATGCCGACACACGGTTGCCAGAATTGTGCGCGCTATTGAACTTGATTCGCTGTTGGAGGCTTTGCTCAACTGGATCAATGAACAACGTGAACAGGCAGGGAAACCGGTCATTGCCTTCGATGGAAAAGTTCTGCGACGCGCCTACCGTAATGAAAAGCAAAACGCCGTCCAACTGGTCACGGCATATGATACGGAACAAGGATTAGTCCTGAGCCAGAAAGCCACTGCCACGAAAAACGGGGAAATCAGTATCGTGCGGCAGATGTTGGATATCCTTGACCTGAAAGGCAGCATCGTCACGCTGGATGCTTTGCATTGTCAGCGCCAAACGCTGGAAAAAATCAGCGAAAAGAAAGCCCATGTCGTGGTTCAGGTGAAAAAAAATCAACCCCATCTGTGGGAAGCCGTCCAATCGCAATTTCAGGCGGTGTTTGATGCCGGTAAAGAAAAAATTATCACGGAAGTTAAGCAAGAAGCCCATGGCCGGCGTGAAGAGCGTTATGTGTTTCAGTTAAAGCCCCAATTTACGGCAGAATTAATCGAGAAATGGCCGACCATTCGTAGCATTATCGCCGTAGAACGTCACCGGACACAAAATGGCAAAGGAACGGTGGACACGTCTTATTATGTGAGTTCCCTTTCGCCCAAGCATAAATCACTGGGATATTATATTCGCCAGCATTGGCGGATTGAAAATACCCAGCACTATATTCTTGATGTGGTCTTTAAAGAAGATGATTCACGAATTGTTCTGGAGGGTGCAGTTGAGAATCTGGCCTTATTCCGTCGTATCGTCCTGAATCTGGTCAAACAATGCGATTGCGGGGCACCGAGCCAAAGGAACAAGCTTAAAAAAGCGGGTTGGTGCGATGATTATCGGGCAAGAGTTTTCTTTGGATGAATAGCAGTCAAAGTATGCTCGTGCCCTG
>NZ_CAWNWY010000104.1:0-1114 GCF_963878365.1 Photorhabdus sp. HUG-39
AAACGAGTCAATTAAGCATTAAAGCGAAGCGTAGACGAATATGGATGAAAACCCAATTTTTGGAGCGAGTATTACAGGCGGGTTTTGCTAATGTGAGTGATATTTAATCATTCATGCGGTTGCCCTGATTTTTAGGGGGGATCTCTGGTAGGCAAATAAAAGCCGGATGAGTCTGGGATAATAAATTTAGTGGATAATTTTTTTATTATGGTATGACTGAAATTAAAATTAAGTAATTGTCTGATTTTGCTTAAGAATAGAGATTCATCACAAATTTAAAGGTGGATCTTTTCCATGCTGGAATGGGTAAGCATTGTTGTTATATCCCGCTTAATTGATGCTACATCGGAAATCTTGACACAAGTCAATCAATTATTAATTTGATATTGAGTGCTACGGAGAATGGAGGAATGACACATAAAAAATATAATCCCACTTGGGATGGTTATATGGGCGATTTTTTAAGGGGTAATGTAGGGATTAATCAGCTAAAACCCCAGCATGAATTTTTTGATGCCATTGGGTTAGAAAAAGTATTGAGTGATAATACCCAATATCACTTTGTTCTTACATTAGCGCAAGCCAAAAGCATTATTGAGGATATCAGTCCCTCCCATCCACAAACCCCAAGTCATGGAGAAGCATTTGCAAGAGGTACGGAAGCAGAAAATCTAAGTTACGGAGACGAATTTGCAAGAGGCACGGAAGTAGATAACAAGAAAAAAAATCCTATGGCGTATGTATTTTCTGTCACAGATCCTATTTCCATCTATGCGGGAAATATTTATGATTCACATGGGTTTTCTGATGTTTGCCGGGAATTTAAGAGGTTAAGTATTACTGCAAAAACCTATGTGGGAGAAAATGGGAAAAAATATATTCATCTGTCAGGTCATGCTGGTCTTAGGCGTCTTGTCAGGGGAACCCGATACGGTGCTAGCCACCCTCAAATGTTAGCCATGGGGATAGGACAGCAGGGTCTTAATGCTAGGTTGTGTCCCTCAATTAAATAATGACCTTAAGAAATAAGCGGATACAACCTAATTTCACCATAGCGATATAATTTCTTGCTGTCTTTTCATAACGGGTGGCGATGCGACGATGCTCTTTGAGT
>NZ_CAWNWY010000105.1:0-1065 GCF_963878365.1 Photorhabdus sp. HUG-39
CATTCCCCTGAATGAACAGCTGGGGGACAGCGCGTCACTGACCATTACCCGCAATGGCGTCACCGAACGGACCATTAATGGGTTGATAGCTGGTGCTGAACAGGGTAATACCGATGGTCGTCGCACTGTTTATATTTTCACTGTCCGCCCCACAATGTGGCTGATGACGCTCAATCAGGATAGCCGTATTTTCCATCGGAAGTCTGTACCGGAAATCTTAACGATCCTGCTTAAAGAGCATCGTATTTTATTTGCCTGCGATACGCTCTATAAACGCCATGTCGAACGGGAATACACATCTCTGTCACTCATCATGGGCAGCAATCTGTCGCGTCAAACGACGGGGGCGAAGGGACGACACTGACAAACGAGGTCGCCTTTATTCCAGGACGACTGGACTGGCGGCCCCCTTACCGCTATAAACCCCTGGCGGACGGTGATGAAGTCGCCACGGTGGTCGGGCCGGGAAGCGAAGAGATTTATGTGAACGAACACGGCGCGATACGGATCCATTTCCACTGGAACCGTTACGATAAAGCGGACGACCTCGCGTCTTGTTGGGTACGGGTGGCACAAGGCTGGAACGGCAACGGTTTCGGTTTTATGGCGATACCGCGCGTCGGGCAGGAGGTGATCGTCAGCTATCTCAACGGCGATATCGACCGTCCGATTGTAACGGGGTGTACCTACAATGGCCTCAACCGGCCGCCTCTTGATTTACCGCTGGAGAAAACCCGTACCACCTTTAAAACCCGGACTCGCGGAGGAGAGGGATTTAATGAACTGCGTTTTGAGGATGAAAAAGGCAGAGAGGAAGTGTTTATTCATGCTCAACGGAATATGAAAACGCAGATTCTCCGGGATAAAACCACGCAGATAGGCCATGACCAACAAACAGAAGTGGCGCATAACCGCACGGCGATAATTAAAAACGATGATGATGAAGCCGTGCAGGGCTTTCAGACGCTTGAAGTCGGTCAAAATCAAACGGTAACCATTAAAGGTCAGCAAGCTATTTCCATTGGTAAAAACCATCAATTAAACGTCGCCGATAACCAGCAAATT
>NZ_CAWNWY010000106.1:0-1054 GCF_963878365.1 Photorhabdus sp. HUG-39
CATTCCCCTGAATGAACAGCTGGGGGACAGCGCGTCACTGACCATTACCCGCAATGGCGTCACCGAACGGACCATTAATGGGTTGATAGCTGGTGCTGAACAGGGTAATACCGATGGTCGTCGCACTTTTTATATTTTCACTGTCCGCCCCACAATGTGGCTGATGACGCTCAATCAGGATAGCCGTATTTTCCATCGGCAGTCCGTACCGGAAATCTTAACGATCCTGCTTAAAGAGCATCGTATTTTATTTACCCGCGATACGCTCTATAAACGCCATGTCGAACGGGAATACACCACGCAAAAACGCGAATCCGCCTATGATTTCTGGTGTCGGCTGGCGGCGGAAGAGGGCATTGTCTTCTGGTTTGAGGAGAAACAGACGTTGTTCTGTGATTGCCGCCTGGGCATGCAGGCGGATATCGATCTGACTTACAATACGCATCCTGAAACGGACGAGACCGATACCACGGCGTACCAATGGAGTTATGGCGAATACCTGTGCTCGAATGGCACTGTCCAGAAAGACCATAACTTTCTTAACCCCAAATATTCGCTTGAGCATCAGAAGCAATCCGACGATAGCGGGCGCAATTCGGTGTTTGAAAGTTACGGGCGCTTCCAGTGGGACGAGGAAGGAAAACCGTTTACCCAACTGCGGCTGGAGCAGTTACGAAACTACAGTAAAGTCGGCACTGCCAAAACTCACTGTATCCGGCTGCGGCCGGGCAAAATTTTTACCCTGCAATCCCATCCCATAGAGGCCATGAACGACTGCTGGCAGGTGATCTCTGTCACGCATCATGGGTGGCAACCTGTCGCGTCAAACGACGGGGGCGAAGGGACGACACTGACAAACGAGGTCGCCTTTATTCCAGGGCGACAGGACTGGCGGCCCCCTTACCGCTATAAACCCCTGGCGGACGGTGATGAAGCCGTGCAGGGCTTTCAGACGCTTGAAGTCGGTCAAAATCAAACGGTAACCATTAAAGGTCAGCAAGCTATTTCCATTGGTAAAAACCATCAATTAAACGTCGCCGATAACCAGCAAATT
>NZ_CAWNWY010000107.1:0-1050 GCF_963878365.1 Photorhabdus sp. HUG-39
GGGGATGGCCGGTCAGGGTGAACAGCACGCCGGGCTGCATCGTCGCGGCATTACTTTCACCGTCACCGGTCAGGGCATTGTTGCGCAGCGCTTCCAGCCGGTAGCGGGTGAAGTCGGCGCCGTGCTGCGTATCTTTAAAGCGGCCGGGAAAATCGAAGTGTTCATAGCCGGTATGCTGGAGGTTCTGCTCCCGCATCTGATGACGGAACTCCGCCGCCCAGGCCGGGTTTTTGAAGGTGTAATCTTTGAGCTCGACCACCGCCGGCCGCACCTGCGCCTGACGGGTCAGCCGGGTGACGCACAACTGCTGGGCCTGTTCAGCGTCGTCGGGGTGATAGGGCAGCACCGGGCCGTTGCCCACGGCACCCGCGTCGTCGGCAAACACCAGGGTGTTTTTATGGCCGGTGAATTCAAAGAAGTAAAAAATCCCCTCTTCGGCGGTCAGTCGTTGCAGAAAGTCAAAATCGGTTTCGCGGTACTGGACGCAGAACTCCCGTTCCGGGTGGGGGTTGCGCAGGCTGAACGCCACATCCCGCACGCCGTTCTCTTTGAGCAGGGTGGTGAGGATGGTTTTGATGTCCTGCTGCTGAAAAATCCGGGCATTCTGGCGCAGGGTGGCGCGCCACATATCGGGCCGGATGGTCATGTCATAGCGGGTCTGATGTTTGCCGGTATTGCCCTGGACAAAACTGGCGACCATGCCGGTGACGGCGCGCTCGACGTGGCCGGCGCGCAGGATGGTGAGGGTGGCGGGCTGGTCGAGGACGGCGGCGAAATCAATCGCCGGGTCGGCACTGGCTAAACTGACGGTCAGCGTGAACGGGGTGGAGAGGGCCTCGTGCAGGGTAAAGCCGGCCACCACGAAGGTGTGCGGCGGCAGTCCGCCGGCGGTGAGGGTAAACTGTAACCCGCCGGCGCTTTGGGGACTCAGCCGGTCAGCGATTTGCTGAGCGAGGCTGGCGGCGCCGGCGGTTTTTTTCTGGAATGACATATAAGGGTTCCTTCTCTGAATTTACGGGCGGAGCGGCTCGGGGAGCGCGGTCAGCCCGG
>NZ_CAWNWY010000108.1:0-991 GCF_963878365.1 Photorhabdus sp. HUG-39
CCAACCTTCAGCGCCAGCGAGAATGGCGCTGATGACAAGAAAAATAACATCAATCAGCTCGTATTGACGATTGATGTCAGAACGAGTTTCTTTCACAACGGTTAAATGTTCAATCAGGGTCTGGTTCGGATTCATGGGCGAGTATTAAAAAGAAAAATAAGGAGAATGAGATCATATAATTACGGTTCATTCAAGGGGGGTAAAAAAGTATGCTCGCGCCCTGTGTGTGCCCCCAGGGCGAAAAGTTGATTTATAAAACGACCAGCCGAGAGGGATACCGGCATTATCAGGCTGCGGCGAATATCTGCCAGTACTGCCCGAAACGCGCATCCTGTACGCAGGCCAAAGGGGGCAAAAAGATAACCCGTCATGTCTGGGAGGACAGTAAGGAGCAAGCCAGGGAAAACCGGCTAACGGAGTGGGGTAAAAAGGTTTACAAGCGACGAAAGGAGACGATAGAACGCAGTTTTGCGGATGCGAAACAACATCACGGGCACCGTTATGCCCGTTTTCGCGGGTTGCAAAAAGTGCAAATACAGTGTCTTTTGGCAGCAACCGCCCAAAATATCAAGAAGATAGCATTGCTGATCGCGATGCTGTGTTGTTTTTATCTCTGGAGAGCGAACGTGTCAAATTGCAAGCGAAGCGGAAATAACCCCCTGACGGGCGATTGAATCGGGTCAATGAGGAAAATGAGTTGTATTAGGATTCATCATGAAAAGAACAGACCCCATTATTTTCAATGAGGTTTGTCGGCGGTCTGAAAGCCCTTTGGGCTTTTCGCCTGATATCCCCGCTCTGGCACTGGGCAAGGGTTTACGGCGGTTTTTGCTAATTATCTATTGTCAAAGTGAATTCTTATAGGGGAACCTCTAAAAACTCTCAATACAAAAAATAAGATCAATTTTGCACTCACCAATAAATGACCTTATTGTGTATGACTTTTTCTTGCTTTTTCAGGGGAAAAAATAAACTCATCGCTTTTTCATCA
>NZ_CAWNWY010000109.1:0-949 GCF_963878365.1 Photorhabdus sp. HUG-39
AGCTGTAAAGCTGGGCCGTTTTTTGGGTGTTTATGGTCAGTTTCAAGTTGCTATTTATTTATCAATTACTAATCGAAAAAATGAGAATAAATAAACCTGATAGTAAATACATGCATCAATAATATTACAATTTTATTCAACGCTTACCTTCCAATATTAATTCACTGAATAAAAGTATATTGCCATTAATATAGGATGGACACTCTTCCTTATATCAATGGCAATATATACCCGTCATCTTTCAAGTTGCCTCTTTGTTGGCTGCACTCACTCACCCCGGTCACATCGTTACCTATGCTCCCGGGGATTCGCTCCCTTGCCGTCGCGATGCATCTTGAAATCCATAGGGTATACTTATTTAAAAAATACACTTATATCCCAACCAAAATATAAGCGTATAAACTGCATTTATCAATAAACCATATCATCCCAAATACAATATCCTGATGTTCCCGCCATATGATGCCGACAAGTAATATTAACATACTGAACTGAAATAACTTCCTCCGGCTGGCCGTTATTATCATTAATAACATGCGGACAATTAACATTTAAATCACAAATTTTTGCCCCAGTGAGCAAGATGGAATAAAAAAGTTCCTGTGAACCTATTTGAGAAGTCCGATAAATATCAAATGTCAACTCCAATCTTTCATGATTAGCTGCCGCTATCATTAACAATGGGGAAGATTTATCTAATAGTTTAATGAAGTTTACCGGCTGATAATTAACATTCTGAGCAACTGTCAGACCATGATTAAATTGCAACACCATAATTTGATTTTCATGTCCATGCTGATACCGATTACCAATGGAATCCAAAGTCGAACATCCTTGAGAAATAAGCCCCTGAGATTCACCTTTTATCGTCACATAAATCATATTTGCCATAACTATACCTACTTAATTTACCTTATGTTCAAGTTCTCATTCTGAGTTATTTTCCTTT
>NZ_CAWNWY010000110.1:0-884 GCF_963878365.1 Photorhabdus sp. HUG-39
AGAGCCTATCCCAATAGGGTTTTGTTCCAAACTATAATCCCGCACGCAAAATGTAACATAGCTTCATAGTTTTCGACCTTCTTTTCCCATCGGATCAGTATCCGGCGAAAGCGATTCATCCAGCTATGCGTCCTCTCGACAACCCATCTTTGAGCTTTAAAGTCCGTATTCTGGCAGGCATCTGATTCTTCCTTGCGAGACTGGATGTGCGGCTCGTAGTGCCGACTCTGTAGATAGCCTCTCAGCCATTCAGCATCATATCCCTTATCCAGACACAGCCTGACCTTTTTACCGGGCTTGCCTGTCTGAAGTGCATCAAGCGTATCTGCAACCAATTTGATATCGTGCGTGTTTGCCGCGGCAACAACGAGTGAAAGAGGAAGCCCGTTAGCCTCGGTCATGAGACTGCGTTTTACGCCTTGTTTCCCCCGGTCCGTGGGGTTACGACCTGTTTTTTTGTCCCCGCTAAAGGGGATTTGGTCATGCAGCCATCCAGTGATAACCACGACCAGTCGATGATCGCGAGATGCTTGCAGGCCAGTAAACCGTTTTGCCAGAAGCGTTCAAAAACGCCGGCGTCACGCCATTCCTGAAAACGACGGTGAGCCGAACTTGACGAGCATATTCCTGTTGCATTCAGGGCGTTCCATTGGCAGCCCGTTCTGAGCACAAAGAAGATGGCATCCATAGCGGCGCGGTTATCAACCCGTTTACGATGTGTGCCCAGCGGATGCTGAGTTTTATGTTCGGGAATAAGTGGCGCCATTTTTCCCCAAAGTTCATCACTGAGCCGCCATTTGTTGTTTGCCATACTCTCTATACCTTCAGAAATTATCCGTTCTAGAATATTATACAATATGACAATTCCTTTTGGGATAGGCTCT
>NZ_CAWNWY010000111.1:0-811 GCF_963878365.1 Photorhabdus sp. HUG-39
ATATAATTTCTTGCTGTCTTTTCATAACGGGTGGCGATGCGACGATGCTCTTTGAGTCGACCAAAACATCTTTCTACAACATTTCTTCTTCGATACGTTTTATGGTCGAATTTAACCCGTCCATCTGACCGCGCTTTTTCGTTTGATTTATAGGGAATTATCACTTTTATTCCCTGACTTTTTAACCGGTTACGTAATGCATGGCTGGAGTAACCTTTATCAGCAATCACCGCTTTTGAACGACGTTTCATAAAACCATTTTTACGCTGAATACCCAGACCATCCAGCAGGCGTACTGCATATTGACTTTCGTGACATTGACCTGCACTGAGTACTACATTCAGTGGATGGCCTTTTCCATCGACAGCCAGATGGATTTTGGAACCATAACCGCCCTGAGAGCGACCCAGGCCATGGTCTGCGATGACATCGGGATGTTTTTTTGGGCGCCAGCCGCACAATGTGCCGCACGAATGTTACTGCCATCCAGTGATATGGCTGACCAATCAACCAAATCTTGTTCATCCAGTATTGACAATAACTTATTGAAAATAAGATTAATGATCCCTGATTTTGACCACCGATTAAAGCGGTTATAGACGGTTTTCCAGGAACCATAACGTTCGGGTAAATCCCGCCAAGGGGCACCGGAACAGAGTACCCAAAACATGCCGTTGATAACCCGGCGGTGTTCAACATAAGGATGTCCCGGCCGTTGAGAATGTTCAGGGGGCAATAAGGGGAGCAGTAACTCCCATGCTTCATCAGGAAGGTCGTAACGAGCCATAACAGGTTTTTTCCGAAAGTCAGA
>NZ_CAWNWY010000112.1:0-682 GCF_963878365.1 Photorhabdus sp. HUG-39
TGCAAAATCAGCTCATCAATCACGGCTATGTCACCAGCCGGGTTCTGGCTCCTCGCCAGGATTTGCGTACCCACACCTTAAAACTGGTGATGATACCGGGAAAAATCCGGCATATCCGCTATACCCCGGACAGCGGGAAAGATATCCAGCGGATAACCCCCTTTCCCGCGCGTGAAGGCAAGCTGCTGGATTTACGGGACATTGAGCAGGGATTAGAAAACTTGCAACGTTTCCCGACCGTGCAGGCGGATATGAACATTGTTCCGGCAGAGCAGCCGGGGGAGAGCGATATTGTGCTGGACTGGCGTCAGTCCCGGCACTGGCGAGTCGCCACGTATTTGGATGATACCGGCTCTAAGAGCACCGGGCGTTATCAGGGCGGATTAACCTTCTTTCTGGATAACCCGCTGGCGTTAAGCGACCTGTTCTACCTCTCCGGGGGACGCGATATTCACGCATCTGCCGGGAAAGGCAGCCAAAACGACACGCTCTATTACTCCGTGCCCTTCGGCTACTGGATGACGAGCGTGACGGCCAGTCATTACGATTATACCCAGACAATAGCCGGGCTGAATCAGGCGATCCAATACCGGGGCAAAAGCCAAAACCTGGCGGTCCAGCTTAGTCGGGTGCTGCACCGTAACGCCGACCAGAAAACCTTGCTTAACGGCGAAATTTATCG
>NZ_CAWNWY010000113.1:0-661 GCF_963878365.1 Photorhabdus sp. HUG-39
GCGGGGGATTATAGGAATCTGGATCTGCTACCAGCAGAATTTGCCCCGGTTTCAGGAATCGGTAATTTGAATTTAATGCCATAAAATAGCGAGCCGCTTCGCTATTTGAATGGCTGAATAACAGACTGGCTTGAAAACTTAATCCTCCAGATTGCTGTACAACACAGAAACCGGGTTGAATGTTTCTTTTCATAATACTCTATTTGTTCCTGTGGTAGCTTTTAACATGTTGGCCTGACGTTAGATGACATAACTTAATCAGATAATCGGATTATTTTCAACATATAATAAATGGGTTTCTAATCTCTACAGAGTGAGAATTTATAGGGAGTCGGTGATGTATAAATTCAATCTGATGTTGTCGGTTGATATTGATTAATTTGCAGTTTTTTCTTTGCTAAAGGATAGTAATAGTGAATGGAATTTGTTTATATATTTGGTCTGACTACGAGCCTTCAATATTTACATTTATATAAGATAATTAACAATTTGCTACAATTATCTTATGGAAATTACAATTATTTTATTGAAATCAAAGGAAAATAACTCAGAATGAGAACTTGAACATAAGGTAAATTAAGTAGGTATAGTTATGGCAAATATGATTTATGTGACGATAAAAGGTGAATCTCAGGGGCTTATTTCTCAAGGATGTTCGACT
>NZ_CAWNWY010000114.1:0-661 GCF_963878365.1 Photorhabdus sp. HUG-39
GCGGGGGATTATAGGAATCTGGATCTGCTACCAGCAGAATTTGCCCCGGTTTCAGGAATCGGTAATTTGAATTTAATGCCATAAAATAGCGAGCCGCTTCGCTATTTGAATGGCTGAATAACAGACTTGCTTGAAAACTCAATCCTCCCGGTTGCTGTACGACACAGAAACCGGGTTGAATGTTTCTTTTCATATACCCTATTTGTTCCGCTAGTGGCTTTTAACATGCTGGCTCAACGTTAGATAACATCACTTAATCAGATAATCGAATTATCTTCAACATATAGTAAACGGGTCTATAATCTCTATAGAGTGAGAATTCATAGGGGGTTAGGTGATGGATAAATTCAATCTGATGCTGTCCGTTGATATTGATTAATTTATGGTTTTTTCTATACTAAAGTATAGAAATAGTGAAAGAAGTTCGTTTGTATATTTGGCCTGACTACAAGCCTGCAATATTTACATTTATATAAGATAACTAACGATTAATTACAATTCTCTTATTGAAATTACAATTCTTTTATTGAAATTAAAGGAAAATAACTCAGAATGAGAACTTGAACATAAGGTAAATTAAGTAGGTATAGTTATGGCAAATATGATTTATGTGACGATAAAAGGTGAATCTCAGGGGCTTATTTCTCAAGGATGTTCGACT
>NZ_CAWNWY010000115.1:0-643 GCF_963878365.1 Photorhabdus sp. HUG-39
AAAGAAGTCGGTAGCTTAACCGAAAGGGGGGCGCTGACCACTTTGTGGTTCATGACTGGGGTGAAGTCGTAACAAGGTAACCGTAGGGGAACCTGCGGTTGGATCACCTCCTTACCTGAGATAGGTTGAGTGCAGTGCTCACACAGATTGTCTGATGAAAGAAGAGAATAGCGTTATCGTAATAGGCTTGTAGCTCAGGTGGTTAGAGCGCACCCCTGATAAGGGTGAGGTCGGTGGTTCAAGTCCACTCAGGCCTACCAACTCTACTTATCCTTGGGTCTTCCAGACGCTGCGTGACTCATGTGCTGGCGCACACTGCGTGACTCGCGTTGAAATACCCGTCGGCTAAGCGAGTTGATTGAACGGACGATAACGGTCTATTTCTGTATGGGGCTATAGCTCAGCTGGGAGAGCGCCTGCCTTGCACGCAGGAGGTCAGCGGTTCGATCCCGCTTAGCTCCACCATACTAAACGTAATTCAGAGTATATTGGCGACAGTATGCTGTGAATTATTTTGCTCTTTAACAATCTGGAACAAGCTGAAAAATTGAAATTCTCACTGATATCCTTGGGATATGAGTGAAGAGTCTCTCAAGCTGAACAATTCGAGACACTTTCGGGTTGTGAGGTTAAGCGACGAAGC
>NZ_CAWNWY010000116.1:0-605 GCF_963878365.1 Photorhabdus sp. HUG-39
GTAGATACGGTAGGTCATGTCGCCGCCGTCCACGGTGAACCGCACATCAAACGCATCCTGACGCACATTAGTCAGTTTGCCGCTGTTAATCAGGCGCAGCTGGGCCCACGGGCCGGTGAAGCTGATGACGCGCGGGGATTTGCCGCTGGCGTCCGGTATCAGCGTGAGCTGGCTTTCCACCCCGGCCCGCATCGCGTTGGGCCAGATGAGGTGTACAATGCTGCCGCGGCCGTGAGCATAATCGAGCAGCTGGCCGTCGAGATTGAGCAGGCTGCGGCGTTTATTGCCGGTCAGGCTGAGGGGCTCAATGGCGAACTGGGCGCCCAGACCGTTTTGCGGCGAGAAGAAGGTGTCGCGGATACGGTCGGCCCGTTTCAGCTGTTCCAGCACATCCGGGCGGATAAGTTGCTGGCCGTCCGCGCTGTGGGTCAGGTTGTTTTCCACAAACGGTTTCAGGTTCTGCTGATAGAAGGCATCGAGCGTGCCGCCGGGCCGGAAGAACCGCTCGAACTCACTGAGCGGCACATCCTGAGCAGCTGCCGGGTTGAAGGGATAGCGTCCGGCCAGGTAGGTCTGGTACTGTCTGACGACGGTGTCGTGCCATT
>NZ_CAWNWY010000117.1:0-605 GCF_963878365.1 Photorhabdus sp. HUG-39
GTAGATACGGTAGGTCATGTCGCCGCCGTCCACGGTGAACCGCACATCAAACGCATCCTGACGCACATTAGTCAGTTTGCCGCTGTTAATCAGGCGCAGCTGGGCCCACGGGCCGGTGAAGCTGATGGCGCGCGGGGATTTGCCGCGGGTATCCGGTATCAGCGTGAGCTGGCTTTCCACCCCGGCCCGCATCGCGTTGGGCCAGATGAGGTGCGCGATGCTGCTGCGGCCGTGGGCATAATCGAGCAGCTGGCCGTCGAGATTGAGCAGGCTGCGGCGTTTATTGCCGGTCAGGCTGAGGGGCTCAACGGCATACTGGACCCCCAGACCGTTTTGCGGCGAGAAGAAGGTGTCGCGGATACGGTCGGCCCGTTTCAGCTGTTCCAGCACATCCTGGCGGATAAGTTGCTGGCCGTCCGCGCTGTGGGTCAGGTTGTTTTCCACAAACGGTTTCAGGTTCTGCTGATAGAAGGCATCCAGCGTGCCGCCGGGCCGGAAGAACCGCGCGAACTCGCTGAGCGGCACATCCTCCGTCGCGTCCGGGTTGAACGGATAGCGTCCGGCCAGGTAGGTCTGGTACTGTCTGACGACGGTGTCGTGCCATT
>NZ_CAWNWY010000118.1:0-560 GCF_963878365.1 Photorhabdus sp. HUG-39
CTGATGAAGCATGGGAGTTACTGCTCCCCTTATTGCCCCCTGAACATTCTCAACGGCCGGGACATCCTTATGTTGAACACCGCCGGGTTATCAACGGCATGTTTTGGGTACTCTGTTCCGGTGCCCCTTGGCGGGATTTACCCGAACGTTATGGTTCCTGGAAAACCGTCTATAACCGCTTTAATCGGTGGTCAAAATCAGGGATCATTAATCTTATTTTCAATAAGTTATTGTCAATACTGGATGAACAAGATTTGGTTGATTGGTCAGCCATATCACTGGATGGCAGTAACATTCGTGCGGCACATTGTGCGGCTGGCGCCCAAAAAAACATCCCGATGTCATCGCAGACCATGGCCTGGGTCGCTCTCAGGGCGGTTATGGTTCCAAAATCCATCTGGCTGTCGATGGAAAAGGCCATCCACTGAATGTAGTACTCAGTGCAGGTCAATGTCACGAAAGTCAATATGCAGTACGCCTGCTGGATGGTCTGGGTATTCAGCGTAAAAATGGTTTTATGAAACGTCGTTCAAAAGCGGTGATTGCTGATAAAGGTTACT
>NZ_CAWNWY010000119.1:0-529 GCF_963878365.1 Photorhabdus sp. HUG-39
GGTCATCCCGGGTAAAACTGACGCGCTGGGCAGAACGGTGACTGTGCAGAGTGCGGCGGAAGAAAATCTGCAACTGCATTCACCGGAAGCAACACCCAAGCCGAAGCAAACCTTATACCGGGCCAGCTATGACACGCCGGTAGAGTATGTGATGGAATTTATAGAGGAATAAGTATGGCAATATCCAACAACGGCAAGATGTGCCCGGCTGTCACATCAATCACCTGCACAATGGAAATAGGCGTCTTTCCCGCCGATGAAGATCCCTGTTATCTGGCGGAAAAAGCCGAATACGCCCTGCGTCTGCCGGCAATGATTATCACCAAACTGGGGGCTATTCGCTTTCTTAATCAAGTCATTATGAGTGGGTTGATTAAGGTTGAGGAGCTTAAGCATGACTTCCTGTGGCCCTATAAAGCGGAAGTGGTGTTTGCTATCCGCGGGAAGAAGGATGTTCCTCTGCCTATGCTGGCGACCAGTCAAGTCTCTAAGCAGCGTTATGGTGATAATTTACCGCAATCCAGTAATC
>NZ_CAWNWY010000120.1:0-528 GCF_963878365.1 Photorhabdus sp. HUG-39
TGGTGACGGCGTATAACGCGCACCGGTCATCCTCTTCCTGCCACGCTTCCTGGCGGGTCAGGCGGTCGTCGTCGGTGTAACACCAGCGCAGCAGCTGGTGATTGGGGTAACGGGCAGTCAGGCGGCGCCCGGCGGCGTCATACTGATAATGAATCGTCCGGCCGGTAAAATCGGTTTCGCTAATCACCCGGCCGGCCGGGTCACGGGTGTAATGGTAAGTTTCACCGGTTTCGTTGGTCACGGTTTTCAGGCGGGTCAGCCGGTCATAGCCGAAGGTCAGGGCCGTGCCATCCGGGCGGGTGAGGTGGCTGAGCCGGTCAAAGGCGTCATAGGTATAGCGGGTGGTCCGGCCTTCCCCGTCGGTCACCGCCGAGACCCGGCGCTCGCTGTCGTAGTCAATCGTCTGCCGGAGGCCGTCCGGCAAGCAAATCTCGCTGACGCTGCCCGCCGGGCTGGCGTGAAACGGGCTGTGGTGGTAGTCGGTCTGCTGATGTAACGCGTCGGTGACCCGCAGCAGCCGGCCCAGGC
>NZ_CAWNWY010000121.1:0-519 GCF_963878365.1 Photorhabdus sp. HUG-39
AAATATCGTGATCTTGTGGTCATAATATTTAGAGAGCGAAATTCTCTGTTATTTGTCTCCACTCCATCCTACTCAGTTGGACGCGGTCTATTGTTCTCTCTAACGCCACGTATTAAATGATGGCTATTTTACGCTGTCATTTTTTTACCGCGGAACAGACCGCCGCTATTTAAAAGAGCCGCATGTCATGGCTCATTTAATGGCTTCTTGCGTTATCCCCGTTTCAGGATAATGGTTCAATTATGTAGGGTTTCAAATATGGATGGATTAGTTTTCACCTGCCGAATTGGCGCACTGCCCCAAACCACCTTTCAGGTAGCGCAATTTACTTTACAGGAAGAGCTGTCGCAGCTTTATCGCCTGACGTTAAAAGTGGTGAGCTCACGTGATGACATTCCCCTGAATGAACAGCTGGGGGACAGCGCGTCACTGACCATTACCCGCAATGGCGTCACCGAACGGACCATTAATGGGTTGATAGCTGGTGCTGAACAGGGTAATACCGATGGTCGTCGCACT
>NZ_CAWNWY010000122.1:0-508 GCF_963878365.1 Photorhabdus sp. HUG-39
GCTGGCCCGGTATAAGGTTTGCTTCGGCTTGGGTGTTGCTTCCGGTGAATGCAGTTGCAGATTTTCTTCCGCCGCACTCTGCACAGTCACCGTTCTGCCCAGCGCGTCAGTTTTACCCGGGATGACCTGACCATCGCCGGTGGTAATGGTGTAGGGGACATTCACCAGCGGCTTATCGCTTTGCTCACTGAGCAGGGTATAGCGGGCGGAGTAGTCAAACAGCGCGCCGGCGGATTTCTTGCCGGTGATATGGTCGGTCATGGTGATGCTGACCCCTTCGATACGGATATTGCCCATTGGATCAATGACTATCTGCCCGCCTGCATTCCCAATGATGATTTGCCCGCGTTCAGAGTGCATCGTGATATGTTTACCCACGGTAATTTGCTGGTTATCGGCGACGTTTAATTGATGGTTTTTACCAATGGAAATAGCTTGCTGACCTTTAATGGTTACCGTTTGATTTTGACCGACTTCAAGCGTCTGAAAGCCCTGCACGGCTTCATCA
>NZ_CAWNWY010000123.1:0-479 GCF_963878365.1 Photorhabdus sp. HUG-39
TCGTCACCGGAATAGCAAGACAAGCCTGACACTCTTTTTTAGTTTCCGTTTTTTCACACTCTTCCGTCTTAGACTGAGCCTTAACTTGAACCGCACTGGTATCAACGGATTCTTCCCCTAAATCATCATCCTCCCAGAAATCCGCATAAGCTTCGGCACTCCAGACAATATTTCGATCTTCATCCGTGATGTCAGGGCTGATTACAAAATCCGTTTTCTTATGTTGAATACTGTCATCATCTATTACGGATTTATCTTTACCCGCTTCCATGATACCGACTGCAATTAATACTCCGGCACAGGCGCTTGCGACATATTCAGCCGCACCCACGGCGACAGGAGCTAATAAGGGTATTGGCATATTAACGTCTCCTGTTTAGCTTATTTTTTGCCATAATAGGTACACCATTGTGAGTACATTCATCAATAACGGTAATAACCTTACTGCCATGATCTGTCATATCACCTAACAGAATAAC
>NZ_CAWNWY010000124.1:0-413 GCF_963878365.1 Photorhabdus sp. HUG-39
ACTAGTATGGCCCGGGGGATCCTACGTTCCAAATGCAGCGAGCTCGTATAACCCTTTAAGAGTTGCTCTTTTTGTTTGGTAAGTTGCAAATCGAAGTTTTAGATTGAGTTCTACGTCGAGCGGCCGCGATATCCTGCAGATGCATCCAGTACTAGTATGGCCCGGGGGATCCTTATCTGTCAAAACCGCTAATGTCCGTTCTAAGACCGTCTGGAGAACACTTGCCCATCAGTGCTTTTGAACCTTTTTTTCACAGGTCCCTTCCGATTACACTGAGAAGCTGACCACACCTGCTAGAAGATGGAGGTATGCAGCCCGTTAGTAGGAGTAATACTACCCAGCTTATAACCCTCAAACGTAGGGCAGATGGCGGCCGCGATATCCTGCAGATGCATCCAGTACTAGTATGGCCC
>NZ_CAWNWY010000125.1:0-342 GCF_963878365.1 Photorhabdus sp. HUG-39
CCAGTCAGACCCTGGATAACACGCAGGGGATGTTGCTGGCACAAAACATTGACAGCCAGACCACAGGCCATCCCTTCACCAATACCGCCGGACAGGTGATAGCCGAAGACACCCTGACGGTCAACAGTGGCGAACTGGATAACACCGCAGGGTTGTTACAGGCTGGCCGCGAGATGACCGTTGATACCCACGGCCACCGATTCACCAATACCCGTAATGCCGACCAAAAAGCAGGCCGGTTATTGAGTGACGGACACTTAACTTTGCGCACCGGCGATATCAATAACACCGGTGGCATGATAGTGGCGGACGGCAAAACTGCGCTGACCAGCACTGCACTCA
>NZ_CAWNWY010000126.1:0-332 GCF_963878365.1 Photorhabdus sp. HUG-39
AAGAAAAATGCCGTGTGCCGAAAAAAGCCCCGAGCTTGCATTGGGCCTTCATCAATCTGGGAAAACTGGCCGGCTGGTACGATTCCAAACGCACGGGTCGAGTCGGATGGGAACGACTTTGGGAAGGTTGGTTTCGGCTGCAAACCCTGATAGACGGCTATTTGCTGGCTAAATCAGTTGATTTGGAGATCTGATCAAGAGACAGCGCTCGCGGGGGCGGACGGGGCGGAGATGGCGAGTACGGGAACGAGCGAGGAGCCTGCGACTGCGAGCCGGACGCAGCCAGTGCAGCAGGGTTGGGCGGGGGCCATAAATTGCGCCAGCTTGCTGGC
>NZ_CAWNWY010000127.1:0-271 GCF_963878365.1 Photorhabdus sp. HUG-39
AGTCTGTTATTCAGCCATTCAAATAGCGAAGCGGCTCGCTATTTTATGGCATTAAATTCAAATTACCGATTCCTGAAACCGGGGCAAATTCTGCTGGTAGCAGATCCAGATTCCTATAATCCCCCGCATATCATACAGCTATTAAAACAATCTCAGTATGAAGTCAACCAATCCGTTTCAGCTCTGCCTAATGAATATGCTGTGTTTTTGCATCGTCATTTTGGCCTGTTTCACTATGTACTTGATCAAGGAGGAACCTTGGTTGGTACCG
>NZ_CAWNWY010000128.1:0-265 GCF_963878365.1 Photorhabdus sp. HUG-39
TTCGGGTCTATACCCTGCAACTCATTCGCCCAGTTAAGACTCGGTTTCCCTACGGCTCCCCTATGCGGTTAACCTCGCTACAGAATATAAGTCGCTGACCCATTATACAAAAGGTACGCAGTCACCCTGATAAATCAAGGCTCCCACTGCTTGTACGTACACGGTTTCAGGTTCTCTTTCACTCCCCTCGCCGGGGTTCTTTTCGCCTTTCCCTCACGGTACTGGTTCACTATCGGTCAGTCAGGAGTATTTAGCCTTGGAGGAT
>NZ_CAWNWY010000129.1:0-257 GCF_963878365.1 Photorhabdus sp. HUG-39
CGCCGCCCCCGCGGCCGATGAGTGCCTTACAGGGGTTCGGCCTGGGTCTCTTACTGGGGGCGTTTGTCCTGACCGGCAGCTGGCTGGGCCTTTACCGGCCGCTGCAACAGCAGCTCACCGCCCTGACCGACACCTGTCTTTCCTACACAAATATTTTAACCTGCCCCCTCGTTATTGAACTTTTTCCTCATAGATTGATCTCAATAACAAACCCGACTTGAGGTAATCTTTATGTTTTCAACCTGCGCTGAACAATG
>NZ_CAWNWY010000130.1:0-254 GCF_963878365.1 Photorhabdus sp. HUG-39
GCCCATTGTTCAGCGCAGGTTGAAAACATAAAGATTACCTCAAGTCGGGTTTGTTATTGAGATCAATCTATGAGGAAAAAGTTCAATAACGAGGGGGCAGGTTAAAATATTTGTGTAGGAAAGACAGCGCGAGCGGGGGCTCCCCGCTGAAAAGCTTCACCTGCGGGCTTCGCCAGCCCGCACCCGGCCAACCCGCGTCAGCGGCGCAGACAAGCTGCACCGCCGCCACGGGTTCCCAATAAAACCCGGTTCCG
>NZ_CAWNWY010000131.1:0-252 GCF_963878365.1 Photorhabdus sp. HUG-39
GATTCCAAACGCACGGGTCGAGTCGGATGGGAACGACTTTGGGAAGGTTGGTTTCGGCTGCAAACCCTGATAGACGGCTATTTGCTGGCTAAATCAGTTGATTTGGAGATCTGATCAAGAGACAGGTCTTGCTGGGGGCCGTCGTGGCGGTGGCCGCCGGCGCGTTTGTGATAGCGACGGCGGGCGTCGGCGCCGCTATCCTTGCCGGCGCGGCGGCCGGATTAGCCGGCGGCTTTGTCGGCGGCGCGGTAG
>NZ_CAWNWY010000132.1:0-248 GCF_963878365.1 Photorhabdus sp. HUG-39
TTGTTCAGCGCAGGTTGAAAACATAAAGATTACCTCAAGTCGGGTTTGTTATTGAGATCAATCTATGAGGAAAAAGTTCAATAACGAGGGGGCAGGTTAAAATATTTGTGTAGGAAAGACAGGGGCTGCACGGGGCGGAGATGGCGAGCACGGGAATGAGCAAGGAGCTTGCGACTGCGAACCGGGCGCAGCCAGTGCAGCGGGGTTGGGGTGGGGGCAATAAATTGCGGCCAGCTTGCTGGCCTGCT
>NZ_CAWNWY010000133.1:0-234 GCF_963878365.1 Photorhabdus sp. HUG-39
AGTTGGCATGTTCTTTAACAGGGTGGGAAAAAGCGGCGGAGAAAAAGGCTGCTAAATCAGGGGGAAAGGTCCGCTAAACTGTATGATGGCGTCGGGATAGTCCCTAAGACCCGATAGGATTAGCAGGGGGTCTGAACCTGTATGCGTACGTGCCTAATCCGGTGTCGTGGATCGACCCATTAGGGTTAGCAGGTAAAAATTGCCAAGATGTTGGTAATAAGTCTAAGAATGCTC